>JBBSKS010000021.1:0-20932 GCA_038256095.1 Actinomycetales bacterium
ATCGCGCTGGTCAACGAGATGGCGGTGTTCTGCCGCGAGCTCGACATCGACCTGTGGCAGGTCATCGAGGCGGCGCGTACCAAGCCGTTCGGGTTCATGCCGTTCTATCCCGGACCCGGTGTCGGCGGGCACTGCATCCCGGTCGACCCGTCCTACCTGTCCTGGCGGGTGCGCAAGATGGGCTTCACCTTCCGCTCCGTCGAGCTCGCGCAGGAGATCAACGCGCAGATGCCGTCCTACGTCGTCACCCGGCTCACCGACCTGCTCAACGACGCCGGGCTGCCGCTGTCCCGGTCGACCGTGCTGTGCCTGGGAGCGGCCTACAAGCCGGGTGTCGCCGACTGCCGTGAGTCGCCGGCGATCGAGGTGATGAAGCGGCTGCGCCGCAAAGGCGCAACGGTGTCCTACGCCGAACCGTACGTGCCTGAGCTGGTGCTGGACGGCGAGCGGCTGCCGGCGGTGCCAGTGACCCGTGCAGGTGCTAGCTGCCGCCGACGCCGTCGTCCTTGACGCCGCACGCCGGCTTCGACCTCGAACTGGCACGCGTGAACGCGCCCCTGGTGCTGGACACCCGCGCTGCGGTGCCGAGCGGGGACAACGTCTTCCGGCTCTGAGGTGCCCGCCGCCCGGGTCCACGCCGGCTTGGCTAGCCTGCTGATGCCGCCCCGAAAGGAAGCAGGCCAACAGTGAAGACTGCACTGATCACCGGCGTCACCGGCCAAGACGGGCTCTACCTGTCCGAGCTGTTACTCGCCAAGGGCTACCGGGTCGTCGGTCTGGTGCGGGGGCAAAACAATCCCAAGCTGCCACTGCTGCAGCAGATGCTGCCCGATGTCGAGATCGTCACCGGTGACCTACTGGACCTGTCGAGTCTGATGCGGGCTTTCGTTGTGGCGCAGCCCCACGAGGTCTACAACCTCGGGGCGATCTCGTTCGTCGCCTACTCCTGGGAGAACGCCCACCTCACCACCGACGTCACAGCCAAGGGCGTTCTCAACATGCTCGAGGCCACGCGTCTCTACGCTGGCGAGGATCTCGACCGAGTCCGCTTCTACCAGGCCAGTAGCAGTGAAATGTTCGGAAAGGTGCAGCAGGTGCCGCAGAACGAGCGCACCCTGTTGTGGCCCCGCTCGCCGTACGGCGTGGCGAAGGTCTTCGGGCACTACATGACGATCAACTACCGCGAGTCGTACGGCATGCACGCCTCCAGCGGCATCCTGTTCAACCACGAGAGCCCACGGCGGGGGCCGGAGTTCGTCACGCGCAAGGTCACCCAGGCGGTCGCCCGGATCAGCCTGGGGCTTCAGGACAGCCTCGCGCTCGGCAACCTCGACGCTGAGCGCGACTGGGGCTTCGCCGGTGACTACGTCGAAGCGATGTGGCTGATGCTGCAGCAGGAGCGCGGTGACGACTACGTGGTCTCGACCGGCCAGACCCAGTCGATCCGGACGCTGCTCGACGTGGCCTTCGCTCGGGTCGGGATCGATGACTGGTCGGCCCTGGTGACCCAAGATCCGCGGTTCCTACGCCCCGCCGAGGTCGACTTCCTCGTCGGCGACGCCACCAAGGCCCGCACCGTGCTCGGGTGGGAGCCGAAGGTCAGCTTTCCGCAACTCGTCGACATGATGGTCGACCACGATCTGCAAGAGCAGAAGCTTCTCGTCGGCGGCCGCTGAGCGTGACCCGAACAGCGCTGGTCACCGGAATCACCGGCCAGGACGGCGGCTACCTCGCTGAGCTGCTCACCAGCCAGGGCACCGACGTGCACGGCGTTCTGCGCCCAGGCGAGCGAGCGCCGGACCACCTGCCGTCGTCGGTGCGGCTGCACGAGGCCGCATTGCTCGACGACGACGACCTGACAGAAATTTTCGCGGCGGTCGTCCCCGACGAGGTCTACAACCTCGCTGGAATCAGTTCGGTCGCATTGTCCTGGGACGAGCCTGTCCTGACTGCACGGGTCAACGGCGAGGTCATCGCCCGGCTGCTCGAACTGGCCTGGCGGCAGAACGAGGGCGGTCATTCGGTGCGGCTGTTGCAGGCCTCAAGCGCCGAAATCTTCGCTGGCAGCGGCGTCGTTCCGCAGAACGAGGACACTCCCCTGGCCCCCCGGTCGCCCTACGGCGCCTCCAAGGCCTTCGCCCACCATCTCGTCGGGGTCTACCGGGCCCGCGGGCTGCCTGCCGTCAACGCCATCCTCTACAACCACGAGTCACCTCGCCGGCCGACGACGTTCGTCACGCGCAAGATCACTCATACCGTCGCTGCCATCGCCGACGGCCGGGCGCGGGAGCTGGTGCTGGGCAATCTCGACGCGCGCCGGGACTGGGGCTGGGCCCCGGAGTACGTCGAGGCCATGACCCTCGCCCTGCGCCACGGCGAGCCGCAGGATTGGATCATCGCCTCTGGGCTGTCGCACACCGTCGAAAAGTTCGTCGCCGCCGCGTTCCACCACGTCGGCATCACGGACTGGCAGCCCTATGTGCGCATCGACGAGGCCTATACCCGCCCCACGGACGCCCCCGACCTCGTGGGCAACGCGAGCAAGGCGACCCGGCTGCTCGGCTGGCAGCCCCAGGTGGACCTGGCTGGGGTCGTCGGTCGCATGGTCGACGCGGACCGCGAGTCTTTGCCACCCGCGACGCGTCCCCAGGCCTCACTTTGAGGGCCGCTCCGAGGGTGGCCAGGGCAACAGACTGCGAAGGGCGTCCGCTCAGTCTGGTCTTGATGCGGAGGAAGAAGTCGGCCGCGACCTTCGAAACCCTGAAGCGGCCTTCGTCAAGTCCGCTGACACTTGTTCAGCCACGGCCACGCTCGGCACTACTAGTCCCTCCTCGCCCTTGCGGGCGGGCCCGTTCCGGGCTGAAAATCCGGGGGCGGCTGCCCGTTGACGTCGTCTCTCTATGGTCGCTGAGGCCGTCTACTAGTCGGGCGCTGGGTCGCGGAGCGGCAGATGATCCGGCCCAGCTTCGTGCCGCCACCACCGATCCGCAGGTTGCGGGACCTGACCCGCTACCGGGTGTCGCTGGTCGCCGAACGCACGCGGGAGAAGAACCGAAGCTTCTCGACCCCTGGAGGACGCCCAGATCAAGTTGTCGGCGGTTGTCAGCGACTTGTTCGGGGTGTCCGGTCGGGCGATGCTCGCGGCGCTGATCGCGGGGGAACGCGATCCGCGGGTGCTCTCGGACCTGGCCCGCGGCTCGATGCGCGGCAAGATCAGCGTCCTGACCGAGGCGCTGATCGGTCACGTCACCGATCATCACGTGTTCCTGCTGGAACGTATGCTGCGCCACGTCGACGGTTTGAGCGCTGACATCGCCGAGATCGAGCAGCGGATCGAGGTTGAGGTCGCCCCTTTCGCTGACGCGGTGACCCGGCTGGATGAGATCCCCGGGGTCGGTGTCACCGCAGCGCAGATCATCATCGCCGAGATCGGGCTGGACATGAGCCGGTTCCCGACCGCAGGGCACCTGGCTTCGTGGGCCAAGTTCGCCCCCGGGGTGAAGGAGTCCGCGGCCGTAACAAGGGCAACGGCAGCACCGGTCACGGTGACCCGTACCTGGCCCGGGTCCTGGGTGAGGCCGCTGTCGGGGCCAGCCGTACCAACACCTTCCTCGGTGAGCGCTACCGGCGGATCGCC
Organism: Actinomycetales bacterium; assembly: GCA_038256095.1. Lineage (GTDB taxonomy): Bacteria > Actinomycetota > Actinomycetes > Actinomycetales > Dermatophilaceae > Ornithinicoccus. The sequence goes on from JBBSKS010000021.1 coordinate 3,638, forward strand.
CGCCGGCGCGGGAAGAAGAAGGCCATCGTCGCGGTCGGCAGATCCATCCTGGTCATCGTCTGGCACCTGCTGTCGGACGACCAGGCCCACTTCCAGGACCTCGGCGCCGACTTCTACGACAAGCGACGAGGCACCGAAGCGATCAAGCGCACCCACATCCGCCAGCTCGAAGCCCTCGGCTTCACCGTCACCCTCCAGCCCGCCGCCTGACCCACCAGAACCCTTCCCGGCTTCGCTGCGCTACGCCGGGAGCTGTCGCCTGCCCGGTTACCTTGGATTTTCGGATTAGCCAGACCAGGTCATCGAAGCGGCGCGGAGCAAGCCGTTCGGCTTCATGCCGTTCTATCCGGGCCGGGTGTCGGTGTTCACTGGATCCCTGTAGACCCGTCCTACCTGTCCTGGCGGGTGCGCAAGATTGGCTTCACCGTCCGCTTCATCGAGCTTGCGCAGGAGATCAACGCCCAGTGCCGTCGTACGTCGTCACGCGGCTGATGGACCTGCTCACCGACGCGGGCCTGGCGCAGTCCTGGTCGAAGGTGCTATGCCTGGGGCGACCTACAAGCCCGGTGTCGCGGACTGTCGCAAGTCGCCGGCCTTTGAGGTGATGAAGCGGCTGCGCCGCAAGGACGCGAAAGGTGTCCGGCGAAACAGACCTATCGGTGGTTCAGGACCTGGCTGTCACCTCAGGCCAATACTGTTTGAGACCTGACGAGAGGAGCACCGTGGGCAGCACCACCCTCAAGCGCCTGAGGCACCATGGGAAGCAAGTGATTGCGCTCGTCGTTGGTCCGGCTGATTCGCGCGCACACGTCCTCCGCTCCTATGCCTACAGGGTTGCGTCCCGGGTAACGAGCGGCATCGTGAGTGATGCTGGCGACATCCGTTACATCATCGATCCCAGAGACAGGGTGCTAGGCCTCGCGACTTTCCTGAACGGTCACTACGAGGCGGATGTCATGGGGAAGGCAATCGCCATCCTGGAGGAGTCATACGGCCCAATCATTCGCGACAAATACTTCATTGACGTCGGGGCAAACATTGGCACGACGACCCTGCCCGCCCTGATCACCTATAACGCGAGGCGGGTTGTGGCGATAGAGCCAGACCCCCACAACCTTAGATACTTGAAATGTAATGGGGTACTCAACGACGTGGGGGACCGGATCGACTTCGTGCATGCCGCGGTCTCACGTGACTCGGGCGTGGCCACCCTCGCGCTGTCAGCCACCAACCTAGGTGATCACCGTTTGACGAACGGAGTGAACGACAATGGTCGCCACTGTGTACAGGTTCAATGTCAGCCCCTCGATGAGATCCTAGAGGATCTCGAGGTCCGCTTCGATGATGTTGGTCTGCTTTGGATAGACACTCAGGGCCACGAGGGTCATGTGCTTGCCTCGGCGCGGCGGCTTCTACAACACCGTCCGCCAGTTGTTCTTGAGTTCTGGCCCAAGGAATTAAGAGCCAACGGCGGCATGGCCCATCTCGCCGAGGCGATCGAAGAATTCTATGGCGCGATCGTGGACATACGAACAGGGACGCGTTATGCGCGGACCGACCTGATGCGAATAGCGGACGTGTACACAGATAATTACACCGATCTAGCGCTACTCCGATAAGTCTAAAGGCGTGCCGCGGGCTTGCCGCCACAGAAGGGCGGCGGACACGCAGATGCTGGCCACCGACAGCAGACCGGCCAACGTCAGCCCTGGGAGGGCGAAACGTCCAGCAATGCATGCCACCAATAGGCACAGGATCTGAAGCGCGACAACATTGAGCGCAAGCTGCCGGATTCCGAGGACGCCCTGCAGACGGAGCGCTACCAGCCATACCCCTCCTGCGGTGGCACTGAAAGCAAGAACGACAACACCTACGGCTGGGGAACCGAGCAGTTCGATTGCTGAAGGAAGCGTCAATACTGATGATGCGCCTGCAATCGCCCCTATACTCATGCTGCGAACGCAACCGCGGGAGATCAACATGCTAAAAAGCGGGAGGCCGGCTACCTGCACCACCGCTCCAGCGACGAGTAGGGCGACGGCCAAGTCGTGACGTAAGGAAATGCCAAACAGGGCGACGTAAAGGTCCGGCAATACGAGGATGACCAAAATCGCAGACGAGGCGGCAATCAACGAGGAGAGATGCGCTCCAATAAGCAGGCGCTGGGACTGGTGGGCTTCATCATCAATCAGACCGCGAGTGAAGACCGGCAGCGCTACCTGCTGAAGGCCCGCGGGCAGGAAGACGCACAAAGCTCTTAAAGCAAGGGCGCTTGTGATGTAACCAGTTGTCTCCGGGCCTAAGGTCCGGAGACTGAGAATCGGGACCAAGATCCAGCCGAGTTGACCCGCACCGTTGCCCACAACAAGCCAAGCCAAGCCACTCCGTGCGCGATGTGGACGCACATTGGAATCAACTGGACTCTTCACCATCATCAAGGGCACGCGGGTCGCCGCAACCAGGAGAACGACAGCAGAAGCGACCTGCCCTACCGAAACAGCCAGAATGAGCAACTCGACGCTGTTCGTCAATATGGCCCAGACGCCGAGAGCCAGCGTAGTTGAAGCTCCGATTGACTCTCCGATGGCTTGTGTCCGAAATGCCATCGCTCCCTCGAGCACCGCGCCAGCCGGAGTGGACAGGCAACCCGCGAGCACCCCGGTGGCGCTGATCGCGATCAGCGGTTGCCAGCTGGGTTGGTCCAGGACATTCTCCGCGAGCCTGCCACTGATGGCAACGAGGAAGCCGGCGCCAATCAAGCCGATCCCCAGGCTAGCAAGTAAGTCGACTCGCAAACGCTTGGCTGTTAAACGCCCCGAAGCCATTTCCCGCGTGAGCAACCACCCCATGGATTGCGTTATCAGAGATGTCATGGCGAGACCGGTTGCGGTCACCACGGTCAAAGTCGCCAGCCCCACCGCCCCGAACTGCCGTCCGACCAGAGCCAAGAGGCCCAGCCATGCAATCTTGACGAAAACACTACCGAGTACGCTCCATCCCGCGGCTCTTGCAACCCGTATAACCGCTGGAGGCAGGACTCGACGTGGTTCACGCATGCGCGGCGTAGTGGTGATGCCGGCTCCAAGCATGGCGTCGGGTAGGGGCGCTACGACGGTAGGTTTCGATCTGGGAAGGGCCCATCGTGAGAATCTTGCTACTCGGGGACCTACCACCAGACCAACTCGAGCTTGAAATCGATTGGGCAGTGGTGCTTCGCGACAGCGGACATGAGCCAACGCTGCTCGTCACCGCACCCTCGAATTACACCAGTCTGAACGGCTCGGTGGAGCGTCACGGCATGCTCCGTATGGTACTGCGGGGTCCGGGTTGGCGGCGTCGCTGGATAGCGGCAGTCGAACGACTGCTGACCATACGCCGCTGGGACGCCGTTGTTGCGTTCAACCCGGTCAACCTCCTGCTCGCTTCGTCTCATCCTCGGCGCCACAGCTTTCTACTGCATTATCACGCACACGAGCTCGTGGTTGGCCGGGCTCTGAAACATCCCTTTGTCCACGCGGAGCGACACCTTGCCCGCAGGGCCGATGTAGTCAGTGTTCCGCAAGCTCAACGCGCTGTGGCCCTCGCCATCCTTTGTGATTTGGATCGCCTGCCGAGCATTGTCCCAAACTATCGGGCGTTGCGCAGCTATGACCCCGGGCGGGGTGACGGTGCCCGCAGCGTCGCGGCCGACCATCTGCTGATCGCTGACCAAGCAGACTTGCTGTCGCCAGCCTGGCTGACCCGCCTGACCAAAGCGTGTCACGAAGCGGAACTGCCGCCCCTTCTTGTCACCGGAAAGGGAAGAGCTTTACATAACCTTCGTGACTACGCGAAACTGTGCAGTAGGTCCTACGCTGCCGTCACCCTCACCGGCAGTCACACTTGGAATTACAGGTTTGCTGCGCCGTACCGACTCGGCTGGTTTGCCGCCCTCGGCATCCCCCAAGTGGCTACAAGTGGCCTGTACACGGCCCCCTTCGTTGAAAGCGGTGCTGTGGTAGCTGTTGAGGATTGCACCACAACTACAGTCATAGCAGCCCTGAAGGCCGTGCGCGAGCGGCACTCTTTCATGCAGGCAGCAGCAAAGCAGGCTCATGCTGACTGGGCTAACCAAGACCTGCAACTTCGTAACGTGCCGTGGATACCCTGGCAGCCCAGATCTTCGACATGACTTCCAACCAATTACGTGTCGACGTGGCGAGTGCCTACCGGTTTCACATGTACGCCCACGCAGCCGAACTTGAGCGTCAAGGAGCGCTCGGGAAGCTGTTCACGGCGCTGCCGGCCAGATACATACCAGAAGTCGGTAAACGCCGCATTGAAAGCCGCCCCGTGCGAGCTGGGCTGCGCCGAGCCCTGTCTCGCGTCTCGTGCCTGCGGGAGCCGCTAGCACGCCAGGTGATCGCCGACTTCGATCGGTGGGTCGGGCGTCAAACCGACGGCAATGTTTTCACCACTCTATCATCATTCGCGACCAACACCATGGAAATGCGTAACGCTTCGGGAGTCCCAACAGTGTGCGACCGCGGCTCCTGGCATATCCTCGAACAAGCTGCTGTATTGCACCGGGAGGCCCAAGCGTTTAGCTTGCCACCCCCGCACATCGATCCGTGGATCATAGAACGTGAACTGCGGGAGTATGACGCCGCCAGTCGCATATTCGTTCCGTCCGAGGCCGCCCTCGCCTCTTTCATTCGTCGTGGGCTTCCAGTTGAGAAGCTACGAGTGATCCGCTACGGCGTAGATCTTGCGGCTTTCACCCCCCCGACGATCGAGCGGACAGCAGCTAAGGATAGGGTGACCGTCGTCTCGGTGGGGCGGGTGGAGTTGCAAAAGGGAGTGCAGTATCTGGTTGCGGCTTTTCGTGCCGCCCGAAGTGAGCATCATTGCTTGCGACTCGTCGGTCCCGCGGATCCGGCGGTCTGCGCCAGACTCAGGATCCCTGATTCCTCCATAGAAGTTGTCGGTGCCGTGCCTCGTCAACGGGTGGTGGAGGAGCTCCAGGGTGCCGATATCTTCAGCCTATTTTCGGTCCACGAGGGGCTGCCACTGTCGATGCTTCAGGCAATGGCCTGCGGACTGCCAATCCTGGTGAGCCAGACCGTTGGCAACGGAGTGATTCAAGAAGGAAATAACGGTTACGTCGTGCCGGACCGCGATGTAGCCACACTCACCGCTCGCCTCTCCTCATTGTTCTCCAATAGTGGTCTTCGCCTCCAGATGGGCGCTTCAGCTCGCCGCTCGGTCGATGAGATGGGCGGCTGGAAAGCGTACGGAGCACGACTCTTCGAAGAGTACAGCGCTCTTTTTGACTAAGGAAGCTGCTGCATCTTTTGGAGAAACTGCGAGCAGCGTACACGATAGGTGTGTCCCGACATCTCAGACCGCATCACGGGGGTCTTTCGCGGCTGGGACAGCACGTGCCCTATCACTGAGGGCATCTCACTGGGGGCAGCAAGCCACGCCCCCGTCGCCTCAAGGAACTTTTCGTGCTCTGGACTGTAGTCCGCAATCTGGCGTCCTCCACAGGCTGCAATCTCAAACGTACGCATGTTGTGTGAGCCGACATTCTGCGGGCGCAGGAAGTTCAGGCATGCGCCCGCACTCGCAAGCACGGTGCAGAGGGCTTGCCCGAAGACTGGTGAACGAACCTCTAAACCGCTCTTGCGCGGCCAGGAGTTTCCATAAACGACCGGCCGGAACGCACGTAGGTCCGATAGTCGCGCCTGCCGCTCACGTGTCCAGGTTCCCACGAACACGAGGCGCTCTGCAAGGTCGGGGTCAATGCTCTTAGGTACGGAGAATAGGTGATCATCCCAACCAAAAGGTATCTGGCTGACTGCAGGGGTTCCGGCGCCTGACAGTCGCTCCGCCAGTGCTTCTCCGTACGTCACGTACGCGTCATAAGCAGCAGTGCTGTCTCGCTGACCGCCGAGGCGATTTGATAAGGCATCGTCGAATGGGCTGTCCGGGTTCCAGCACACGACCGGTGCCTTCACCCGCTGCCGCAATTGGGCAATGCGAGAAGGCGTCAACAAGGAACCCTTCACGACCAGACACAGGTCGGCCTCAGACGCGACATCAGACAGAAGCGCACGCCACTGGGCCTCCACTATCTGGGGGGCATGCAGGGCGATACGTCTCCGCAGCCGCGGCAGCGGTGGAGGCCAGCGTGCCTGTCGGACGGTTAGTCCGAGCGATCTGAAACCAGTTTCCAGGCTGCCCGCTAGGCCACCCGGAGCCGGGTCACCTAGCAGCAACAGATGCGCCATGCTCACGCTCACTGACCAACAGGCGGACCACCAACCAGACTATGAAAGGCGACACCAGCAAATAGGGCAAATAGACGCTCGCGTCGCTTTCAGTGGCCCGCGTCGCAAAGACGGCCAGAACGCCGCCCGCGACCGACCGGTGCAACAAGCTTCGTCCCAGTCTGGCCGCAAGATTCGCCAAGCCGCTACCAAGAAGAAGCCCAACACCAATCATTCCGCCCAACCCTGCGTTGATGTACGCCTCGGTCGGAGCGGGGATGTTGGCCGCTGTCACATAGTCATTGTAATTTAGGAGACCATAGCGGTGACCGTAATCGTTCGCGAAGTCGGCCCGCCCCTTACCCGGAAGCAGAGGCCGGGGAATCACAGCAGTCAAGGCGAAGCGGTAGGTCTCCATGTCGGCGCGGCTGTAGATGTCGGGAACTCGTGCGCCTACATAGCCCAAGAGGTCCGAGCTGTAGGCGAAGCGGCGGGCGCTGTCGCTAGCCACGATGTCAAGATCCTCGCCCAGAGTCTGGCGCGTCACCGAAACATAACCAAGCACTGCCTGGACGGCTCCGCCTTCTGCAACGTTGGCGGTGCCGCCCACGTCCTGGCGGTACGTCGTCTTGGCGGAGTTCAGGACGAGTGCACCAGCGAGGGCCAGCATCAGCACGAGCACGGGTGCTCGACGGCGCAGGTAAACGTGCACCGCCAGGACGGTGATCGCCGAGCCTGCGCCCGCGTAGAGGAGGCCTTCGGCCAGACCAGCCACGAACTCGCTTGCGACGAAGACCATCGCAATGCGTCCCGCCGATCGTTCACCGAGCTCTATGCGGCGCCACCAAAGAGCCGCAACCCCTCCCCAGAGAAGTATCTTGGGGATCGTTTCTACCGCGCCGAGGCCCAAATCCAGAACTGATATCCCTTCGCTCACGACCAGACCGGTCGCAGCCACGGCGGCTGCGCGCCTGATCGATGTGACCTCCTGCTGAGCGGTAGACCGTGGAGACACACTGAAGCGCGCCCCCGCAACGACCGCGGCGGCGAAGAGGACCAGCAGGTAGAGACCGCGCTCCCTGTCCGCGGGCCCCAAGGAGGCGCCCAGGACAAAGACGCTGGTGCTCAGGAGACTTCCGACTACCCCGTACAAGACACAAATGAGGACCAGCATCTCGGGCAAGGGGAAGCGTTCCGCCGCGCTGGCTCGCCACCAAAGGAATGCAGCAGCGCCGACCGCCAGCAACATCAGGCTGGGAAACAGTCGCTCAGTGCTGTCCCCGGCAAAGCGAATGATGACCGCGATGACCAGAGCGCTCAAAGCTGCCACGTTTCGACGCTCGGGAAGGCCCCACGGCGGGCAACCGGCAAGGACGACGAGCCCTATCACGCACGCCAGAAGAGCAGAACTGAGAGTCATCCACGCGAGCGTGGCCGCACCTATTGCCGCTAGGATCGGAGGCAGGATCGTTGTGGCATCCGCCTCTCGCTGCGGGGCTGCAATAGTCACCTAAGCCGCCACTGCAGCCCAGGCTCCTCGGCGGATCCCGTCGACGGCCACTGAAACGTCATGGCGCTCGGCAGCCGCACGGCATGCCTCCCGAACTTCCTGGTTGCCGATCTGTTGGGCAACGGCCTCAAGGCAACGGGTGAGCGCCGAAACATCTCCCACAGGGTAAACGGCACCGGTAGTCGGCAGCACCAAGTCGTCACTGCAACCGACCGCGTCCGACGTGATCGGTAGGCAGCCGGCTGCCATACCTTCGTTTATAGCAAGTCCCCACGGCTCCTGCATAGAGGTCAGCGTGACTACGTCCGAAATGCCATAGAGTCCGGCCAGACGTGGTTGGTCCGCGAAGCCAACAAAGGCCACGCGGGCATTTCCGATGTCCAGACTTTCCAATTCTTGCCGTATGGGTCCATCCCCCGCGATGATGACGTTGAAGGGCCTGGAACACCGAGCGACGGCAAGAAGCAGGTCCATGGGACGTTTCCAGGATTGCAGCTTCGCCGCCAGGATCACCGTGGGAGCAGCGGGTTGCAGGTTCAAGTTGCGGAGCAGTTCATGCCTATTATTGCGGGCTGTCGCGGCCCGAGTCTGAAAAAAGGCGTTATCTACAGCATACGGCGCACTGATCAACCGCGAGTCGGGTCCACCGTAGGCTCGATAGAAAGCCGCGTTTCGCGCTCCGATCGGCAAACACACTGCGGCGCTCCGCACAAGCGGTCCAACTAGAGACTTCTTGACCGTTCGCTTGTAACCAGGCAGCGCCACGTCCGTGTCCAGCCGGGACTCACCCCTGAGCATGTAGGGAATGCCGCGAATCCGCGCACCAAAGTACGCGAACCACATGGAGGACTGCTCATAACCGTGCAGGAGAAGCACCTCCGCGGGACCGGTGTCCCACGACAACTGTGGGTGAATGGCACTCAAGAAGCCGCTCGTTGCCTTGCTGGGAGAGAGGTTGCGTCTGAAGGTATGCGCGATCCCATCCGTGAGCGGAACGTTGAAGGAAACCTCACGTCCAAAACCGACGTCAAACGACGGTTGCAGCCCGTGCTTGGTGAGGTAGTGTACTCGCAAGTCAATATCAGGAGCCTTGGCCAGCAAATTGTGAAGCGGGGCGTGATACTGAATCGGATGATTGACGATGACAGCCAACCGAATCACTCTTGGCTTGGACGTCACGTGCAGCCCCTATCAAGCAGCCGACGGAGGGCCACCGGAACGGGCAGTTCCACGGTCAGCGAATCCATAACCAAGAAGCGGGTCACAGGTGGCGACAGTAGCCTGTTGACCACTGATTTGGAGGTTCGCCTTGTCACGTCCACGGCACGCCGCAGCAACCGTGGAGTGCTCTCAACGACGGGCCCTGATCTCAGCATCCTTCAGGCTTCGCCGCGTTGGCGTGAGACGCAGCCCGGGTCAAGGCGTTCCTCCCCTTGCCCGGGGCTGACGCCGCGGCAATCTGGCCGGGCGGAGTGGGGGTGAGGTCTGGTCGGCGATATGTGCCTAGGTGGCTGCGCCCGCTCCCAAGTGCCCGAGTTGCTCCGGCTCCCCCGAGCCCGCGTCTAACGCCCCGATCTGCTCGAAACAGTCGAGCCCACTCCGCGACGAACGGTCATCAACGGCCCGACCGAGGCGTCACCGCGCTGATCGAGAAGGTCAAGCGCGTCGCCCACGGCTTCTGTGACCCCGAGAACTACTGGCTCAGGGTCCTGCCCGCCGCTGGCGTGGACTCGGGACGGTCACCTGGCAGGCTGCGCCTGCCGCCCCGATCTTTGGTCGCCCCTCACGCTTGGTGGCGAGGGCCCATCTGGCCGAGGGTGAGCGGAGCACGGTTCAAGCGGGAAGGCAGCCAGCAATGAAGGTGGCCCTGCTGACGCCCGACCTGCGAGTTGCCGGAGGGGTGGCTGTCCTGGCTCGGCAGGTCTTGCGGTCTCTAGACCTCGTCGCCCCCACGCTTGCGCCTGACATCATCACCGTGGCCACGAGCTCTCGAGACGAGGCCAGTTCACAGTTGCGACATCCCGGCACCTGGAACCGCGGAGGCGGTGTGCAGCAGCTTTCTGTCGACGGCCTGACAGTGTCCCACTACGGCTGCTCCTGGACAGAGCTGGAAACCTCTCGTTACCGCACAAGCAGCCGCCTGCACGCGCGGTTATCGAGCTTCGACGTTGTGCAAGTGGTCGCCGGGACGCCAGCGTGGGCGCTTCTTGTTCCGGGCAGTACACCATCCGCTCTGCTCTTCGCCAGCACTGCGCACCGGGAACGTGCCAACAGATGGCGACAAGCCAACGTGACGGACATGTGGCGGCGCGGCATGACCAGAAGGGTCCGCACCCTTGACTCCAAGGCACTACGACATGCAGGTCATGTTGACGTTCTCAACGACGAGATGGCGGCACACGTTCGCGCTGTAAGGGGCGACTCTCATGTGCACGTCCTCGTTCCAGGTGTAGACCTCGAAACCTTCAAGCCGCGGACTCATCAAACTCGCAGATACATACTCGCCGTAGCCAGACACGACGATGCTCGTAAAAACTTGCCCCTCTTGCTTCGATGTTTTGCTGCCGCACTCGATGCTGGACTGGTCCCGGGCTTACGGCTGCATTTGGCAGGGCCAGCCGGGCCGTCAAGGTCTGATCTCCAACTTGGGCGGGAACTCGGTATCGCTCACAGTGTGGATGTAGAGACCGGAGTGTCTCGCGAGCGCTTGGCTCAACTTTACGACGGTGCCGTGGCCACATGCTTGCTCAGCAAGGAAGAAGGATTAGGTCTGGTCCTGCTTGAGGCACTCGCCAGCGGATGCCCAGTGATCGCAACCGACACCAGCGGCGCACGCATGACCATTAGAAATGGTGAAAACGGTTTCCTCCTCTCCTCACAGGCAACGACGGAAGATTTTCTCAAGGCTCTTCGATGTCTCACATCTAGCGACGAGCATGCGGCATCCTTCCGCCATCGCGCTCGACATCACGCCGAGCGGGAATTTGGTGAAGGCGGCCTGGCTGAGCACCTTTCTGACAGTTGGAAGGCGTTAACGGGCACGTGACGAGACCATGCGTGCTCGTCTTTGTCGATCATTATCTGCCTGGTTACAAGTCTGGCGGCCCACTAAGGACAATCGCGGCGGCGATCGAAGAGTTCGGTGACAGATTCGACTTCCGTGTAGTCACCCTGGACCGGGACGCCGGTGACACCGAGCCGTTTGCGATGGTTTCGCAGGAACCACGTCAGTGGATCCGGCAGGGAGGGGCGCAGGTCTGGTACCTGCCCCCTCGAGCGGGGTTCCATGAGTGGCGGGCGATGCTCAGGGCCCTCCGTGACCTGGACAGGGGGGTCGTGTACTGCAACAGCCTGCTGTCGCGCCGCTCGCTGCTTCTGCCGCTTGTTCTAGGCCGCTTAGGAGTCATCTCCCGATCGGTCCTGATTGCCCCACGGGGGGAACTAGACCCAGGCGCACTCGCGATGAAAGGATTGCGCAAGCGGACGTACCTGCGAGCCTTGCACCCTTTTCTCAGGAGTGCTTGCTGGCACGCAAGTACCCCGGCCGAATGCACCTACATCCGACGCTATCAACCCAGAGCGGTCGTGCATGTCGCCATTGATAATCACGTGAGACGGAGACAGCCAGCCCGCTTCCCTCGGCCACCAGCATCACCACTCGAAGCGGTCTTCATCTCGCGCATCTCACCGAAAAAGAATCTGGACGGATTACTGCGCTCTTTGCGGTTTACAATTAATCCCTGCCGCCTGACTATCTATGGGCCCGCGCCCGACCGGAAGTATTGGGAGCACTGCCAAACTCTGATCGAGCGCGTGCCGAGCCACGTTGATGTCATCTACAAGGGTAGTCTTCCGCACGACCAAATCGAATCAGTGCTCGAAACTGCTGACGTCATGATCTTGCCCACGCACGGTGAGAATTTTGGGCATGTCATCGCCGAGGCGCTTGGCGCAGGTTGTCCGGTCATCATCAGCGACAAAACGCCCTGGACCGAACTCGTTCAGCCGCACGCAGGTGTAGTCGTAACACCGCACGACGAGGTCGGGCTCGCGGCCGCGATCGACAACTTTGCCGTGTTAGATTCCAATCAGTACCACCAGGCGCAGTTATCCGCCAGGCGTGCCTACGAACGCTCCGCCCAGACCTTCAGTGGCGATCTAGCGGATCTTCTTGTCAAAGTTGACAAGACCGAGTGATCTCCGGGTGCGACGCGACTCATGCTACGGGTGCCCTTGGATCCTTGCCCGAGGACACCGACCAACTGTGCGCGGGTCGCGCCCCGGCCCTCCACAGGTCGCCTAACGATCGGCTAGAAAACGTGCATCACGGTGTCACCAAATTGCCCAACTCCAAACGCACTGCGGGCGAAAATGCAAACACGTCCCGGCCATACCCGTCATCGTGTAGAGCAAGAAATCCGTGATCCACGGTGGGGCGAAGGAGGAGATACCCCACGCTGCGAAGAAGAGTCGCGACCGGCGTGCGGTCCTCCTTGAGCACCTGCTCGCTCATCGAGTTCCACTCCAACTGCAGAACGTCAATGCGACCCTCACGTAAGCAGCGGCTACCTCCCTCGAGGACCAGCCTTTCTGCTCCCTCGACGTCAATTTTGACACCGCGCACATGTCCGTTCCCGACCAGTTGGTCCAGGGTCTTCACGACAGCATTGTGAACGTTTCCAGAGAGAGTTTCTGATCCAAGGACCAGGTGGTTCACCGTTCCCAGGTCCACCGTGAGTAAAGCCTCGCCGGGCTCATCAGCGAGGGCACACTCGTGCACTTCGATCGTGAAATTGTTCATGCTAACATTCTCTCGCAGGCGCCGCGCGGCGTCCGGGTTCGGCTCGACAGCTATGACTTTTGCGCCGAGATCACCTGCCCAAAGGGCATAAGAACCTACGTTGCTGCCGATATCCAGAAAAATGTCACCGGGCCGCAAAAGCCGACGCCATGCCTGCATCTCTCGATAGTCTGGCGGATTGCCATATACGACGCTGGACGACGCTGTGTAGTGAAGCTCCGCCCAGATTCGCCCCGACTCACCGATCTTGGTGAGGGTGCGTCGACCCATTCTTCCGCGCAACTGGAAGATGACGGCCCGGATCACTGCTCGAATCCGACTTTCCCGATTCGCCGGATGCTGCCAGACATGTTCCAGCACTATCCTGGCCCGTCGCGAAGCCACCGGCATGACACCCCTTTCATATGGGTCGACACGCGGACGGCCACTCAAATGCATCGAAACTCAACCGCCGCGCTGCAGAGTCACGTGGTCCTGTGTTCAGCAACGATAGACGGCTCCGTGTTTGCCAACAGCGAGCGATGTCAAGCGATCTGATCTCCCCGGCTCGGGCATGCAACTGCACACCTCGCGTAACCATCACTGGGGGTACCGTGCAGGAGTGGTCCCGTTGTCGATGACGGCCCAGTGGCTCCGTGTGGAGGTGTTGTTTGTTTCGGTGGGGGACAAGTGGCTGCCAAGGCCGTGCTGCCCAAGCCAGGAGCTTGGCAGCAGCTGGCGCACCCGCCCCAAGCGTGGCTTCGCCGCACCGGTACGGCTGGTGCACCGCGGGCAGCACAACCGCGGCGAGCGCGGCCACCGGCAGGGGAGCTACTTCGCACGCGCCCGGCAGGTGCTTGACGCGCACCTCGCTCAGTAGGTCCGGCTCAAGACGTCAGCGCGGACGCCGCGACCAGGGTTGCTCTCATCGACGCCAGCAGCGCCTGTGTCGGAGGAGGCTCGCCGCCGATCCCCTCCCGGAACTGCCGAACCGCAGCGCCCTGCCCCTTGTCCTGCTGCCTCGACGAAATCAGCTCTCGCGCGTCGAGCGTGAGCGTCCGGAAGTCGTCCAGCACCCAGGTGTGCCCTCCCCCTAGCACTTCGACCCGTTCTTTCCGCGTCCCTGGACTGCCTCCGCTCGCGTAGCTGATGGTCGACAGTGACCCGTTCGCGTGACGCAGCGCCAGAACCATGTCCTCTGCCAGCAGCTGCTCGCCTCCCGGACCAGCGAGAGCACGCACGTCGACGACATCCGAGCTGACCAGAGCCGAGCACGTGTCGACGAAGTGGCAGACCTCCCCGAGCAGCCGACCGCCCTGCCGGCGATCCGCATACCAGTGCTCCGACGGGAGCCTTCCGGCGCTCACGCGGTAGGTCACCACCGCCGGACCCCGCAGTTGCTCGGCGACGGTGACGACGTGGGGCGCCCACCGACGGTTGTGGCCCACCATCAGCACCCGGCCGCTTGACCGCCACACCGCCTCGACCCGGTCGAGCTCCTCGATCGTCAGCGCAAGCGGCTTCTCGCACCACACGTGCTTGCCCGCCTGCAGCGCCCGCACCGTGTAGTCGGCGTGGGTGTCGTGCGGCGTCGCGATGACCACGACCTCGACGTCCGGATCGGCGATCACCTCTTCGGCCGAGCTGACGGCTTTCTCGAAACCGGACCGCTCGGCGACCCGACGCGCTGACAGGCCGCTCGCGGACGCCACCGCTACGGGCCGGTCGAACCCGGCGGCAGCAAAAGCCGGCAGCAGGACGCCGGTGGAGTAGGCACCGGCGCCGATCCAGCCCACGCCGGGCGCCGTCGACGCCCGTCGCGGTGTGATCAGTAGAGGTGGCTCACGCTCAGGCTGCAGCTCCGGATAGGTGAGGGCGATAGCGAGGTAGGGCTCACGGCGGGACTCGATGAGCTCGTAGGCGCCCGTCGCCTCGGCGACCGGGAAGGTGTGCGTGACCAAGTCCCGGACGCGCAGACGCCCCGACGCGATCAGGTCCAGCACGGCCTCGAAGTTGCGACCCTCCGTCCAGCGCACCTGACCGGCCGGGTAGTCGACGCCGTACTCCTCGTACTCCCGCTCGTAGCGGCCCGGGCCGTAGGACCGGGCAAACAGCAGGGTCAGCTCCTTCTCGTAGAAGGGCGTACGGGAGAGCTCGAGTCCGACGTCACCGACGACGACGACCCGGGCCCGGTCCCGGCAGAGCGCCGGCGTGCGTTGGGCGACCGCGGACGAGGAGCCGGCGGCGCAGAGCAGGACGGCGTCGGCGCCCCTCCCACGAGACCAGGTGAGGACGGCCTCGGTGGTCACCTCGCCCTGTTCCTCCAGCGCGGAGACGCCGGACTCCGCAGCCACCCGCAAGGGCTCTGCCGACACGTCGATGCCGACGACGTCGCACCCTGACGCCATGGCCAACCGCGCGGACAGCTGCCCGACCAGGCCGAGGCCGATGACCACCACCTTCGACCCGGGACCCACCTCGGCCAGGCGCAACCCATGCAGGGCGATCGAGGCGATCGTGGTGAAAGCAGCGTCCTGCGGCGTCACCCCGTCCGGGACGGCTGCGCACAGAAGGCCCGGAACCGCCTGCCACTCAGCGTGATTCGCCTGCCCGGCACCGCCGGTCGCCACCAGCTGGCCCGGCCGCATGCCGGCGACGGCCTCGCCGACCTCCATCGCGATCCCCGCGGCGGAGTAGCCCAGCGGCAGGTCGGAGGCCAGCCGCGCGCGGACGGTCTGCATCGTGGAGCTCAGCCCCTCGTTGCGGGCCTTCTTCACGACCTGCCGCACGAGGTCGGGGCGCGCACGCGCCTTGCTGAGCAGCGACGACTGCGCCAGGGAGGTCACGGCCCGTTCGGTCCCCGGGGAGATGACGCTCGCCAAGGTCCGGACGAGGACCTCGGTCGCCCCGATCGTCGGTCGGGGCACGTCCAGGACCTCCACCGGTCCGCCGCCGATCGGCTGGACGACCTGCTTCACGAACACCCCTTCATCGACAGCTCCGCCTCGAAGCGCCATGGCAGCCTCGCACGCTCCCGATGCACGAGCACCGGCGCCGACACGCGGTCCTCCCAGCCGCGGGCAACCAGCACCTCCTCCTGCTTCCAGTCCCCAGACGAGGCCACCACGTCGGAAGGCGTTCCGTGCAGCCGGACCGTCAGCTCGTGCTCGCCCTCACCCACGACCTGATCCTCGACTCGCAGCCGGTCCTGCGTGAGCACCCAGGTGCGCCGGTGGACCGGGCGGCCCGGAAGCCGCCGGTAGCCGTCGTGCGAGGCGCTCAGGCTGATCGCAGTCCCGTCTTCGTACGCTCGCAGGACTGTGGGCCGCGCCCGTCGCGCGGCCCGGAAGGCACCCCAGACCTCGGTCGAGTCCGCGCCATCCACCTGCACAGTGCTGTGTGCAGCCGTTGACCGCTCGAAAGCCCGGACGTCGCCAGGTGCGTAGGTCGACGTGCCGACCTCGCAGACGACGCGCGTCGTGCCGACGTGCAGCAGGAAGCCGAGCGTGTCCGCGTGCGCGTGGGCCGGCAGGTCGTCCGGGCAGGGCAGCCCGACGTCGGCGAGCACGTGGGCCTGACCGCGCCGCAGGACCGCGAGGCCGGTGTCGGCCAACACCGTCAGCCCCTCCGGTGCCGCAGGCCCGGCCTGCAGAACATGGACGAGCGCAGACGGAACCGGGAAGCCATCGTTGAGCAGCGGGACAGACCCGTCCGGCAGCAGCACCAGTCCCAACCAGACCCGCATCCGCGCGACGGCCTCGACCAGCCACGCGGGGCTGCTGGCCCCCAGCAGGCCGTCGAGGTCCACGAGGTCGCCGAGCACCTGGCAGTGGTAGGCCGGCGCCCGCTCGACATGGCCGCCGTCATCGAGGATCTGGCGACCGACCTCCCGGCTCAACCGCCGCAGGGTCCGGGCAAGCAGCCGGTCGTCCTGCAGAAAGACCGCGAGACCGACGAGCCCCTTCAGGTCCTTGATCAGGTGATTGCCGCCGACGTCGAGTTCCAGATGCGTACGCAGGTAGCCGGCGTGCACACCCAGCAGCGCGACGAACTCGTCGTCGTGGTCCGTGCCGCGTACCAGCGCGTCGTACTGCCCGCACCAGGACCAGGCCCGCACGGCGGCGACGTACGGCGACCACTCGTCCCAATGACCGAACCGGGTCTGCTCCTGCCACTGACGGAGCAGCCGCCGGAAGACCGCGCGAGCCCGCAGTCGGTCCGGGTGCTGCGCAAGCGCCCACGCCCAGTCCCAGTAGTGCAGGTGGTAGCGCCACAGCTGCGGGGGAGTCGTAGCGCGCCAGTCCTCGACGGTCCGGCTCTGGCCGAGCAGCGTGAACCGGCCGTGAGCGAGCTCCTCCAGGGAGCAGGCGACCGGCAGCCCGGCGTCCAACGGCAGGAAGCCGTCCGGCCAGCCGGCCGCAAGAGGCTGCGTCCGCCGCAGCGCGGCCTCCACCACACCCGGCGTCGCCTGCACCAGCCGGCGCTGCGCCTGCAGGCGCGCGCGGTGGGCCACCTGCTCCGGGCGGAGGTGGCGCACCGTACGGGCGGTCAGCACCCAGCGGCCCACGTCCATCAACGGCTCAGCGCCGCGGCTTCGGCCGTGATGCCCTCGGGAAACGACCGCGGCGCGTAGCCGAGGTCACGCGTGGCCTCCTCGATGGAGAAGGCCTTGTCCTCGGCCAGCCGCTCGAGCTGCTCGGCCTTGATGCGGGGCCGCGGAGCGACCCGCTCGTACAGCCGCAGCAGCGCGATCG
>JBBSKS010000022.1:0-20787 GCA_038256095.1 Actinomycetales bacterium
ACCACAACCACAGTGACCACAACCACAGTGACCCCGTCACGAGCACGATCTCGGGCACTCCTCACCGTCGCCTCGCTGGCGGTGATGCTGGCCGCCGCCGACACGTATGTCGTGGTGCTGGCTCTGCCGGACATGATGGCTGGGGCTGGACTCGGCATCGAGTCACTGCAGCGCGGCACGCCGATCATCTCTGGCTTCCTGCTCGGCTACATCGCGGTGCTCCCGCTCATTGGCCGCCTCGCCGACATGCTGCCCCGCCAACGCATCCTCATCGCCTGTCTGCTGATCTTTGCTGTCGGCTCAGTGATCACCGCCGTGGCCGTGGAGCTGCCGGTGATGGTCGGCGGGAGGTTTCTGCAAGGCGTCGGGGGTGGCGGGTTAGTGCCCGCGACGCTGGCATTGGTGGCCGATCTGTGGCCGCCCGGCAAGCGCGGCGTGCCACTCGGCATTGTCGGGGGAGTCCAAGAACTTGGTGCTGTTCTCGGCCCGTTGCTCGGTGCTGCGGTCCTCTTGGTATCCGACTGGCGTGGCATCTTCTGGCTCAACGTGGTCCTGGCGTTGGTGTTCTGCCTCGGAGTGATCGCAGTCGGGTCAAGGCAAGAACCCAGCGGAGCCACACCAGGTGAAAGACAGCCTTCACCCAAGGTCAAGCGGCCTGCGGCCCTCACCGCCTGGGCCGTAGCCACTCTGGTGTTGGTCCTGCTCGGCGTCGTCCTAAGCGTGCTGACGCTGACCCCGCCGGAGTCCTTGCTGACCTCGGTGGCCTACGGCGAGCCGTTCGTGCCGCTGGCCGACGGATCAAGCTCGCGCGTCGCCACCCCCATCGGCCTGGTGGCTGGAGCGGTGTGGCTCCTGGTGGCGCTGATCTCCGCGCCCCGGTTCCTCCCGAAGCTCATCGAGGCGGACCTCCTCGGCGCAACCCTCATCGCCGTCGCCCTCGGCAGCGTCGTACTGACCTTCTCGACCGCCGACCCTGAGGTCGAGGTGCTCGGCCCGTGGGGGCTGTGGCTCGTGCCGGTTGGCGTCATTGCAGCTATCGCCTTCGTCGTCCGCCAACGCTTGGCAAACAACCCACTGATCGGCCCCGACGTGGTCCGCAAACGTGTGTGGCCCGCTCTGGGGGTGAGCGTGCTCGTCGGTGCCGCCATCGTCGCCATCGTCGTCGACATTCCACTCCTGGCACGGCTCGACGGGGAGTCCACGCAGACCCAAGCCGCCTTCGTCTTGGTCCGCTTCTTGGTGGCCGTGCCCATCGGCGCGGTGCTCGGGGGGTTACTGCTGCGCTGGATCGCGCCGGGGCTGGTCGCCTCCGCTGGGCTCGCGATGGCCGCCGGAGCGCTCGGTCTTATGACCACCTGGGACGTCGCGTCGCTCTCGGCGGGTCTGCCCACCACGCTGACCCTTGGCGCGGCTGGCCTCGGTGTCGGCCTAGCCATCGCACCCGTTAACGATGCCGCGCTCGCGGACGCGCCGGTATACGCGCACGGCACGGTCAGCTCGCTGGTCGTTGTGGCCAGGATGGTCGGGATGGTCGTGGGTTTGGCTCTGCTGACCGCCATCGGGCTGCGCCGGTTCTACGAGGCCGTCGCGCTGCTGCCCGACCCCACCGACGAGAAGGCTCTGCTGGCCGCAGGGGTCGTGCAGGTGAACACGGTGTTCACCGGGGCAACGATCGCAGCAGCCATTGCGGCGGTGCTGGCGCTGGCTCTGGGCGTGCGCATGGACCGATCCGCTACCCGCGCCGAGCCCGAGCCTGAGACACTGCCGCAATGAGCACAACGCTTCGCCTCGTGGGCGACCCAGAAGCCGACCGTCTCCTGACCGACAACCCCTTCGCGTTGCTTGTCGGGATGTTGCTCGACCAGCAAATCCCCATGGAGGTCGCCTTCGCTGGGCCGCGCAAACTCCAGGAGCGGCTCGGCAGCGTCGACCCGGCCATGATCTCGGTGATGGATCCCGATGTGTTCGTAAAGGTATGCGCCACGCCGCCAGCCGTCCACCGCTTCCCGGCGTCCATGGGGCGGCGGGTCCATGACCTTGCCGTCGCGATCATGAAGAACTACCAAGGGGACACCGCGGCAATCTGGAACGCCGACAGCCCAGACGGCAAACTCGTGCTCAAGCGACTCAAAGCGCTGCCCGGTTTCGGCGACCAGAAGGCACGCATCTTCTTGGCACTCCTGGGCAAGCAGTGCGACCTGCAAGCGCCGAACTGGCGTGAAGCGGCCGGAGACTACGGCTTAGAGACCTCCCGTATGTCGATTGCTGACGTGGTCGACGATGACACCATGGCGCAGGTCCGGGTGTGGAAGAAGGCACAGAAGTCGGCGGCCAAGGCCGCGGCGAAGGCTGAACAACACCATTCCGAACAACAGTAAAAGTGGCCAGCGTTTGGACTGCGCGGGGGATGCCCGCGCTTATCGGTGCGACTATCACCGGTTTCGGCGGGTTTGCCGTGCTTATCCCGAGCGTCCCCCTCTGGGCCGTGGGTGGAGGTGCCAGCGAGGCCGGGGCTGGGTTCGTCAACGGGGTCCTGCTGCTCTTCACGGTGCTGACTCAGTTGCTCGTGCCGCCGATGCTGCGCAGGTTTGGCTGGGGGGCCACGATGAGCGTCGGCATGTTGCTGTTGGGTTTGCCCTCGCTGCTTTTTCCGCTGAGCGACGCGCTGGCGCTGATCTTGGCGTTGTCGGCTGTGCGCGGAGTCGGATTTGGCATCTTGACGGTCACCGGTGGGGCGGCAGTGGCCGAGTTGGTCGAGCCGGCGCGGCGGGGCAAAGCCATCGGTGCTTACGGTCTGGCCATCGCGTTGCCCAACCTGGTGCTGCTGCCGGTGGCCCCCTACATCGCCGAAACCTGGGGGTTCATCTACGTGTTCTTGCTGGGGGCGCTGCCGCTGCTGGGCATCCCCTCGGTGATGGTGCTCGGCAGGGTGCTGCACGATCCCCCCGCTGAGGAGCCGGTCGTCGAGGACGCCGGCCCGATCACAGGCGGAGGGATGGGCAGCGCGCGAGGTGACGTTGAGGGGATGACCCAGCGGGCGGCATACCTCGCCCTGTTGCGTCCGACGACGATCCTGCTGGGGGCCACGCTGAGCGGCGGTGCCCTGGTGACCTTTGCGCCGCAGATGGTCGACAGCGCATCAGCCTCGACGGCGGCCCTGTTCGGCATCGGTCTGACGGCTGCTGTTGCTCGGTGGGGGGCCGGTGGATTGGCCGACCGCTACGGGTGCCAGCCGTTCATGTGGCCGCTCGCGCTGCTGACCGTCTTTGCAATGGCGCTCGCCGCCTGGTCCGTCAATGCTGAGGATCCTTCAGCACTGGTGCTTGCCGTGTTCGTTGCGGCGGTCTGCCTTGTGGGGGTGAGTTATGGCGGCCTGCAAAACCTCACGATGACCGTGGCCTTTCAGGTGGTTGGGCGCAGCCACATCCGGCTCGCCAGCGCCGTGTGGAACATCGGCTTCGACCTGGGCACTGGGCTGGGGTCTGTCTTGGTCGGGCTGCTCGCGGCTGGATACGGCTTCGGGACGGCCCTGGCGATCTCTGCCGTGATCAGTGCCTGCACGCTGCCATTGGCTCTGCGCCGCGCCCGCCCCCGCTGATAGTGGAAGGTCGGCAAACGTCCACACCCTCACGGTCGGCGCAAACAGTCGGGCTATAGGTTGAGTGGCTGCTTCTGAGGGGTGGGTATGTGCCGACGGCGATGGTGAGTGGACGCGAGTATGTCGGCGGCGCGGCTATACCAAGACTGAAGTATGGAGGCTGCTGAGCCGTGGCGAGCCCTAAGCCAGGTTGATGACGACCGGGGCGTGGTCGCTGGCGCCCTTGCCCTTGCGCTCTTCGCGGTCGATGAAGGCATCCTCGACGCGCGCCTGCAACGCCGGGGAGCCGAGGCAGAAGTCGATGCGCATCCCGCGCTTCTTTGGGAAGGCCAGCTGGGTGTAGTCCCAGTAGGTGTAGGTCCCCGGGCCAGGTGTGTGCTCGCGGGTCACGTCCGCATACCCTGCGTCATTTATCGCGGCAAAAGCAGAGCGCTCCGGCTCGCTAACGTGCGTTTTGCCTTCGAAGGTCTCCATCGACCACACGTCTTCATCGTGAGGGGCGACGTTCCAGTCACCCATCAGCGCGATCGCCGCAGCCGGCTCAGCCGCGAGCCAGCCTGCAGCGTCAACTCTCAATGACTCCAGCCACGTCAACTTGTAGGCCATGTGTGGGTCCTCGAGCGCCCGACCGTTCGGCACGTAAAGCGACCAGACCCGCACCCCGCCGCACACCGCCGACAAGGCCCGTGCCTCCGACATCAGCGGGTCACCCCACTGCGGCATGTCGGCGAAGCCCTGCTGAATGTCCGCCATCCCGACCCGCGACACGATCGCCACGCCATTCCACTGGTTCAGCCCAAAGTGCGCGACCTCATACCCAGCCGCCTCAAACGCGGAATGAGGGAACTGGTCGTCCTTACATTTCGTCTCCTGCATCGCTAAGACATCGACATCATGACGCTCTAGGAAGGCGACGACACGGTCGACGCGGGCTCGGATGCTGTTGACGTTCCAGGTAGCAATGCGCACCGGATGAGTCTAGGCGGGTGCCGCGAACGGTTGTTGCCGCGTAGCGTGTCCGTCATGGGAACTGCTCTGGTGACTGGCGCCTCCGCCGGATTGGGTCGCGCGTTGGCCATCGAAATTGCCGCTCGCGGCCACGATGTTGTCCTGGTGGCGCGGGACGGGGCACGGCTCACCGAGTTGGCCGACGAGATTGAGCGGCAACAAGGCGTGACTGCGGACGTGTTGGTCGCTGACCTCGCCGATCGCGGCCAGTTGACCAAGGTCGCCGAGCGAATCGCCGACCGCGCCAAACCTATCGACTTGCTCGTCAACAACGCCGGATTCGGGATCAACCACGACTTCAGCACGGGCGACCTGGCCGCTGAGGAGCAGGCGGTGGACGTCATGATCCGCGCCGTGCTGGTCGCCAGCCATGCTGCCGCCGGGCCGATGCGCACGCGAGGTCACGGTGCCATCCTCAACGTCTCGTCGGTGGCATCGTTTGCGGCGATGGGCACTTATTCAGCGATCAAAGCGTGGGCCACCACCTTTTCCGAGTCGCTCGCAGCGGAGTTAGAGGGCACCGGGGTCACCGTCACGGCCCTGTGTCCTGGCTTCATCCGCACCGAGTTCCACGAGCGGGCCAACATGGATATGCCGGCGCTTCCCGACCGCATGTGGCTCGACGCTCACCGGGTCGCCCAGGACGCCCTCGACGACGTCGCCGCAGGCAAGGTGCTGTCGATCCCGTCGTCGGAATACAAGGCTCTGAGCGCGATGATGCGGGTCACGCCCCGCCCGCTGATGCGCACCCTGTCTCGGCGTATGTCGGCAGGCCGTCGGTAGACCAACCTGCCTAGGGTGGGGGCATGGATGAACTCAGGTGGGGCATCGTCGGCCCCGGTCGGATCGCCCGCAACGTCGTCAAAGATTTCGAACACGTAGAAGGCTCGACGGTGGTCGCGGTGGCTTCACGGTCGCAGGACCGCGCAGACCACTTCGCCCGCGAATTCGGGATCGCCCGCGCGCACGGCAGTTACCGCCAGATCATCGATGACCCCGACGTGGACGTGTTGTATATCGCCACGCCCCACCCACAGCACCTCGCCATTGCGGTTGCTGGCCTCAAGGCGAGAAAGGCGGTGCTGGTGGAGAAGAGCTTGACCGCGACCGCCGCCGGAGCGCAGACGCTAGTCAACACCGCCCGTGAGCAGGGGGTATTTGCGATGGAGGCCATGTGGACCCGCTTCCAGCCCGCCATCGTGGCCGCCCGCGAGGTCATTGCAGCGGGAGACATCGGGGAGGTGCGCGGCGTGCAGGCCGATTTGGGCGTGCAGCGGGAGTTCGACGCTGACGATCGACTGTTCAACAAGGAATTGGCCGGAGGAGCGATGCTCGACCTCGGTGTGTATGTCGTCTCGCTGGCCCAGCACTTCCTCGGTGACCCCGACCGGATGGAGCTCGTGGGCGCGCTGGCCTCGACCGGGGTGGACCTCGACGCGTCGATCCTGCTGGCCTACGCCGACGGTCGAGCCGCCACGTTGACGTGCTCGCTGCGCGGCCCAACCCCCGGGGCAGCCCGCATCATGGGGACCAAGGGATGGATCGACATACACCCGCGGTTTCACCACCCGACCCGCATCACCGTGTCGCGTGCAGGCCAGGAAAGCGAAACCATCGATGCTCCGGCACTAGGCACGGGCTACAGCCACGAACTGATCGAGGTCAGCGACTGCATCCGCGCAGGCTTGACCGAGTCGGAGGTGATGCCACTGAAGGATTCGCTGAGCGTGCAACGTCTGCTCAACGAAGCGTGCGAACGACTCGGAGTCCTTCACAGCGAAGACGACACACTGGATCTTTCCTAGAGGGCCCGGCCCGATAAGATTTCGGGCTGTGAGCACCCCTCGTGAGCAACTGTTGTCGATCATCCGCGACCAGGCCATCGTGCACGGCGAGGTGACGTTGTCCTCCGGCGCAAAGGCGGACTACTACGTCGACCTTCGGCGGGTGACCCTTGACGGGGTCGGTGCGCCGTTGGTGGGTGCGGTGATGAACGACCTCGTTGCTGACCTGGAGATCGACGCCGTCGGCGGGCTGACCATGGGTGCTGACCCCGTGGCCACGGCAATGCTGCACGCCGCTGCGGCCGATGGTCGCCAACTCGATGCCTTTGTGGTGCGTAAGGCAGGCAAGGCCCACGGGATGCAGCAGCAGATCGAAGGCCCGGCGATCGCTGGACGTCGCGTGCTGGTCGTCGAAGATACCTCCACCACCGGCAACTCGCCCTTGACTGCGGTGGCCGCTTGCCGCGAAGCCGGAGCCAAGGTCGTCGCGGTCGCGGTGATCGCCGATCGGGCCAGTGGTGCCGACGCGATCATCCGCGAGCAAGGTTTGGACTACCGAGCGGCATACACCCTGGTTGACCTCGGCCTGGCCTAGAGCGCACAGAAAAGCGGCCGCCCCCTTGGTGGGGACGCCCGCTTTTTGCTGCGGTCTATGGAACCGGGCCAATGACCGCTGTGCGCGCCATGTATGCCCGCGCGACGTGCACGTGCGCGCACGTCGGTCATTGGCTAGTTGATGCGGCCGTAACTGGTGACACCGGAAAACATCTTGCGCTTCTGCGTGGGGATGCCGGGCTTGCCCGAGTCGTAGATGTACCCGTTGCCTGCGTAGATGGCGTTGTGCCATGTGCCCCAAAACACGAGGTCTCCGGGTCGGGGTGAGCTCACTCGCGTGGTGGCAGCGCGCTGAGCCGCCACAGTGCGGGGGAGCTTGACGCCGAGCTGCTTGAAGACGTACTGCGTGTAGCCCGAGCAGTCAAAGCCCGAGCGAGTCGTGCCGCCCCAGCGGTACATAATTCCGGTGTTTCGCTTGGCTTCCCGAAGTACCGCGCTCGAGGTGGGCAAGGACGAGCGCGATGAGCTGCGGCTCGCGCTGCTGCTGGGCTTGCGGGTGGTGAGCGTCAACGGGGAGATGTACTGGCGGCTCGAGATCCGGATCCAGCCGTTGCTCATCTTCGTGCCGGTGACCTTGGTGCCCCTGCGCAGCGACGTGACCTTCTTGTGGCGAGTGCTGGTCCCGGAGCGCACGTTGGCTCGGCTCGTCTTGACGTATCGCGTGACCTTGGACGACTTCGCCTTGGGCACCACGGTGGTCGTCGTGGCCGCCCCCGCTGTAGACGGCACTGCGGTGGCACTGACTGCGGCGGCCGGGCTGGTTACCGCAGGCGCACTGGCCTGGGCTGGGACGGCAACCGCAAACGACATTGACGCCGCCACGAGAGCCAGCGCCGAGCGGCGGCCAAAAGTGGGTTTGTTGCGGTGCGAGTCAAGGGGGCGTGCAGCACTCATGTGAAATCCGTTCGCGGGAGACAGGGGGTGATGAATCCCGAGTGAAACGGACCCCGAGAGATCTGACAAGCCCTCGTGCCGGGCGGTCACCGTTACCTGAGCGTGACTCAACTTTTGAAAATGTATGAGGTCCGTCACGTTCGCGTTGTAATTCCGCAGGTCAGCGCGTCGCAAAGGTCACGATGTGGTCTCGGCGAGAATTCTTTGGGATTTGGGTCGCCGAAAGCCCCTTTTCGCGGTGTGGAGAACGGCGAAGGCCCCGCCGACTTGAGTCAGCGGGGCCTTCGAGTGAGCGGGTGAGGATCAGCGACGTTTGCGGTCCCAGTGCGCAAAACCGGCAGCGCGGGCTGCGTCTTCGTTTTCGAAGAATACCTCAGGGGTGCACTCTTCGTAGCTCGGCGACTCGGGCGTGTGGAACAACATTGAGCCGGCGTTGCCCTTAATCTCGTAGCCGTCCGGACCCTGACCGTCATCGCCAGGAATGGCCGACCCGGCACCATACGGGCTGTCCTCGATAAGCGGGTTGGGCTCCTCCGCTGGCTCCTCGACGGGCTGATCGTCCTCAGCATCAACAGGGACGTATGCCGTGTCTTCAGCGGCAGACTCGTCGTGCGCGACATCCTGAGACGCTGGGTGCTCAACAAACTCTGAGGTGTGCTCTTCCTCGACTGCTACCGGGGCGTGGGTGTCTTCCTCGGCCTGGTGCTGCTCGCTATCGTGTTCTTCGTTGTCTTGGTGCTCGCCACTGTCTTGGTGCTCGTCGTTGTGGTGGTCTGGCTGGACAGACTCGTGGGTGCCGTAGTCGTCGACGTCGACCATGACTGCTTGTGGCTGGTCGTTGGCTGCAGGCGCCTCGTCGGTGTCTTCGACAACTTCTGAGGTGTGGCCCTCCTCATCGACCGGCACCGGGGTGTGAGCGTCTTCCTCACCCTGGTGTTCTTCGCTGTCGTGGTGCTCGCCATAGTGGTGCTCGTCGTTGTGCTGGTCTGGCTGGACAGACTCGTGAGTGTCGTAGTCATTGACGTCGACCATGACTGCTTCGGACGGACTCCCGTCCGTCGTCACCGGCTCACCTTCGATGGGGTCCTCGAAGACAACCTCTTCCACGATGACCTCGTCAGAGGGTGGGCTGTCGGCGAACGCCACCTCGGGCTCAACGATCTCGATCTCGGCGGGCTCGGCAGGGGACTCATCAACGTGGGACGGTTCGAAGGCAGACTCATCGGAGTCTTCGTTGTCATCGTTGGCCGCTCCAGCATCGGCCATAGCGCCAGCATCGCCGACCACATACGTCGCTTCATTGCTTTGCTGGCTGTTGGCGCCTGGGTGGCCCAGGTCGGATTCGTCGTCTGCGCCGCCTTCGCCCTCGTCGGGGCCGGGGTTCTCCGACCCCTCCCCGTCGGTGGCTGGAGCCGCGTAGGTCGCCTCATCGCCAGGCTGGCTGTGGCCCCCGGGGTGACCCTGCTCAGGGCGTCCCTGTGGCCACTCATCGCTCGCATTCTCCGGACCCGGGTTCTCGGTCACGGGGTGGTCATGGGCGTCGACGTCATGCCCGGTGTCGGTCGTCGACTCATCGCCAGATGTCGACCGGCTGCCCATCGCGGTCGCGCCGGTGGCTCCCATAAACCCAGCGGCCGCCGCGTCATGAGGCACGTCGTCGCTGTCCTCCACCACAATGGCGTCGGGGACGTTCTCGATGTCCGACGAATCAACCGATGTGTCCGGCGAGTAGTCCTCAACCGGCGCCTCGGCATACACCGTCTCGGAGGCAAAGTCTTCAGCCTGCGGGTCGCCATAAGACATCTGCTCGCGGTCGCCGGTATCGGCAAAATCCGAGGCGTGGGCGGGTTCGTGGATCGGCTCGACGTCTTCGGTGGCCGAAACGACCGGCTCTTCTTCAACGATCTCGATGTCGCCGCCGGTGGCAGTGTCTTGGCCCACAGCGTCGTCGTCACCGTTCCAGACCGGCGCTTCGATGGGATCGTCCTCGACCGACGACTGTCCAACAGCCGCGTCGGCTTCCTGGTCATAGAGCGGGGCGCTTGGCGTCGCACCGGCATCGCCCGCCGCAACGTGCTCCCCGCCTGCGCCATAGGTCGTCGATATCTGGCCGTCTTCTTCGTTGCGATCCTGACGCGAGGCTGGCTTGCGGGTCAGCATGTACACACCGACTGCGATTAACAACACGAGTAGAACGATGAGGATCCATTGAATTGGCGTCATGTCCATGGCGAGTTCCCTTCTCTGTGGTTCACGTGGCCCAGGGCCTTAGCGACGGGGCGGCGTCGCTGCCCTGTGGTCACACCGTAGTGCGCTCAAGGCAGCACTGCTATGGGGGCACGCGAGGGTGTGACAATGACGCGGTGAGCGAAGAGCAGCCTGAGCCAGAGGTCGGCGTCGGACCGTGGCAAGGGCCGTGGCCCAGCTTCGACGGCGCGTTGCCGCCGCACCTGGATGCCGCGCTACTGGCCGAGGGCGATCGCCGCAACGTGCTCGACCCTTACCGCTACTGGAATCACGAAGCGATCGTGGCCGACCTCGACACCAAGCGCCACCAAGTTCACATCGCGGTCGAAAACTGGGGCCACGACTTCAACATCGGCTCGGTGATCCGCACGGCCAACGCCTTTAATGTCGCTGCGTTTCACATCGTCGGCAAACGCCGCTGGAACCGGCGTGGCGCCATGGTCACCGACCGTTATCAACACGAACACCACCACCCCACCGTGGCCGATTTGGTGACCTGGGCAGGCGGCATACCGCTGATTGCGATGGAGAACACGTCGTATGCGGTCCCGTTGGAAACCGCAACGCTACCGCGTGAGTGCGTGCTGATTTTTGGTCAGGAGGGGCCAGGCCTGACGCCCGAGGCACTCGAGGCCGCCGATCAGGTGTTGGCGATCAGCCAGTTCGGGTCCACGCGGTCGATCAATGCAGGCGCAGCAGCGGCCATTGCGATGCACGCGTGGATACGCCAACACGTCTTTATGCAGCAGCCCTAGCGGCGCTTGAGGCCACAACGTGGACTATGCGACACCCGTCGCGGCCACTTCTGGACGCTTAGCCGTTGCGGCGGTCCGGGACAGGCGCCGGCCACCGGTTGCCATCAGCACCACACAAAACGCCAGCGCTCCGGTCAGCACGATCATCGTGCCCGAGGGCACATCGAGGTGATAACTCAGGTTCATCCCAACAAAGCCGGAGACTGCACCGATCAGGCTTGAGAGCCACAACATGGTCGAGAAACGGTTGGTGATCATGCGGGCCACCACTGCCGGGATGATCAGCGTGGCAGCGACCAACGTCACGCCGATGATGCTCAGCGTCGCCAAGATCGCCAGCGACAGGATGAGCATCAGCAGCGCGTCGGTCCTAGCAACCTTGACCCCACTGACGTCAGCGACCTCAGGGTCAAACGTGGCAAAAAGCAGCGCGCGGTAGTTCAGGGCGATGACGACGACAGTGAAGATAGTGATGGCCGTGAGCGCCCACACATCACCGGCCGAGACTCCGATGATGCTGCCAAAGAGTGCCGCGTCGAAGCTTGGGCCCTTGCTGCCGTAGTAGGTCAGCAGCGCCACCCCAAGAGCGAACGAGGACGTGGTAATGACCCCGATGGCCGCGTCGGCCCCGATGGCTCGGCTGCGGGTGACCTTGTTGATCGCTAGCGCCGAGGCAAGGCCCCATATGCCGGCGCCCAGGTAGTAGTTGACGTTAATCACTGAACTCGCCGCGAAGCCGCCGAAGATCGCGTGCGACAACCCGTGGCCGATGTAGCTCATCCCGCGCAGCGTGATGTAGACCCCGATCAACCCGCAGAGGCCGCCAGCCAAGGTCGCCACAAAAAGGCCCTTAGTGAAGAAGGCGTAGGCAAACGGCGCGAGCAGCGTTTCCACTACGCGCTCGCCCGGTGCTCTGGGCCAGCTCGATGGCCAGTGCCGAGATAGCGATCCAAAACAACCGGCATACCCAAATGTTCGAGCACCTCGACGGGGGCGCCGAAGGTCTCCTCCATCACGGGTCCGTTGATGACCTCGTGCGGCGTGCCCTTGGCGATGATCGTCGTATGCAGCGCCACCAGTTGGGGCAGGTGCGCGGCGACTCCGTTGAGATCGTGCGTGGTCAGCAAAATAGCCACACCTTCGCTGTTGAGCTCGGCTAGAAGGTGCAGCATGTCGTGTCGGCTGGTGACGTCCACGCCGGATGTCGGCTCGTCCATCAGCAACAACTTCGGTTGGCGCAGCAAGGCGCGGGCAATAAACATGCGCTGCTGCTGCCCCCCGGAGAGTTCGCGGATGTGCCGCCGCGCAAGGTCGCCGATGCCTAGTCGATCCAGCACGGTCGCCACGTCGGCGCGTTCGGCGCGGGTGGTCCACGGCCACGCACGCCCAGAGCGCGCCATCAACACACACTCGGTCACCGTCACGGGGAAGTTCCAGTTGACCGTCTCGAGTTGTGGGACATAAGCAACCGCAACGTCTGAGCGACGGGTCACTGATCCGGTGTGCGGGGTAGCCGTCCCCAACAACAGGCGCAGCAGCGTCGTTTTTCCAGAGCCTGAGGGGCCGACAATCCCCACGAAGTCCCGCTCGCGGACGCTGAAGGTAATGTCCTCCAACACGGTTTCGCGATCGTAGGCAAAAGATGCGCCGCTCAGCGCGACGAGATCATCCGCGTCGGCGGGTAGTGACGCTCGGGAGATGCTCACTGGGGGTATTCGGCGCCATCAGCCACTTCGGACGTCAGGTCCAGGGCTTCGAGTTCAGGAGCGGTGCCACCGAGGCCGGTGATCATGGTGACGTAGTTGTAACGCATCAGGCCCGCCCAGGAGTGCTCGGCATCTCCTGGCTCGCCGGGCAGGTCGTCGTCGCGGAGGGTGTCTTCGTAGCGAGCGCCCGTCGCGTTTCCGACCTCCTCAAGAACGTCGGAGGGGAAGACCTCGGAACCGAAGATGACCGGGACGTCCTCGGCTGTGACTTGGTCGATGAGGGCGGCGACCTCGCGGGGAGTGGGGTCTTCGAAGTTCTGGGGCTGTATGGCGCCGATGACGGTCCAGCCGTAGGTCTTCGCGAAGTAGGCGTAGGCGTCGTGGTAGGTCAGCAGTTCTTTGTCGCCCTCAGGGATCGAGGCTTGGTCTGCTTCGAGAGCATCGGCCAACTCGGTGGTCTGTGCTTTGAAGCTCTCGAAGTTTGCGCTGTAGGTTGACTCGCCGTCGGGGTCGGCCTCGATCAGGGTGTCGCGAATGAGCTCGCCGTACTTGATGGCGTAGGTGGGGTCAGTCCATAGGTGCGGGTTCGGCTTACCTTCGTCTTCGGGAAAGGAAAAGTCGTAGATGTAGTCGGCCTCGGGCAGTACCTCCGTGCCAATCTCAACCAGCGTGGCGTCGTCGGCCATGTTGGTCTCAGCGAGATCTTTCGTGGGCTCTTCCAGTTTGAGTCCGTTGATGAAGACCACGTCGGCGTCGCTCAACTGGGCCGCAGCGCTGGGCGGGGGCTCGAAGGTATGCGAGTTCGTTCCCTCGGGCACCAGCCCCGTGATGGTGCCGCGATCACCGGCGATGCTCGCGGTGATCGACGTGATGGGGGCAACCGTGGTGACGATATTTAGGTCGCCGTCTTCCGCGCCGCCATTCGACGAGTCGCCGTCGGGAGCCGAGGAGTCTGAACAGGCGCTGAGGACGAGCGCGGCGCCGGCAATCAGCGCGATGGCGGAAGGAGGCACGAAAAGTCGAGAAGTCATAGTTTCGAGAGTAGGCGTATCCCACACTTATTGCGAACTACTTGCAATAAGTGTGGGCGGATTATGGTGCGTCTCGGGGGCACCTGTGGAAGCATGTGTCCGACCGTCACAATGAGGCTCGGCCGTCACCCGGGTCCATGATCGCCCTACGAGGAGAATTCATGCCCATTGCAACGCCCGAGGTTTATGCGGACATGCTGGACCGCGCCAAGGCAGGTTCGTTTGCCTACCCGGCCATCAACGTGACCTCCAGCCAGTCGTTGAATGCTGCCATTCGCGGATTCGCTGACGCGGGCAGTGACGGCATCGTGCAGGTCTCGACCGGGGGAGCGGACTACCTGTCCGGTTCAACGATCAAGGACATGGTGACGGGGTCCCTGGCGCTGGCGGCATACGCCCATGAGGTGGCCAAGAAGTGGGACGTCAACATCGCGTTGCACACCGACCACTGCCCCAAGGACAAACTCGACACTTTTGTGCGGCCGCTGATCGCAGCCTCCGCTGAGCGCGTCAACAGTGGCGGCTTGCCCTACTTCCAGTCGCATATGTGGGACGGCTCCGCGACCCCGCTGGAGGAGAACCTGCAGATCGCTCAAGACCTCCTGGCCAGGTGTACAGAGGCCAAGATCATCCTTGAGGTCGAGATCGGTGTGGTCGGCGGCGAAGAGGACGGTGTCGACAACGAGATCAACGACCAGTTGTATACCTCCGAAGAGGACGCGATCGAGACCATCAAGGCACTCGGCGACGGCTCGAACGGCCGCTACATGGCGGCGTTGACCTTCGGCAACGTGCACGGTGTCTACAAGCCCGGCAACGTCACCCTGCGCCCGGAGATCCTCAAGAAGGCACAGGCAGCAGCGGCCAAGGAGTTGGGACTCGACGCAGATGCTCGACCTTTCGACTTGGTCTTCCACGGAGGGTCGGGCTCCAGCGAGCAGGACATCTCGGATGCGGTCGACTACGGCGTCATCAAGATGAACGTGGACACCGACACTCAATACGCCTTCACCCGCCCGGTGGCCGGCTTCATGCTTGCGAACTACGACTCGGTGCTCAAAATCGACGGTGAGGTCGGCAACAAGAAGTTCTACGACCCCCGCAACTGGGGCCGTGAAGCCGAGACGTCGATGGCCGCTCGCGTGGCGACCGCGTGTGAGAACTTGCGTTCCGCAGGCACCCACCAGTGAGCGACAACCTTCTCGGCATACCGAGCACGTATTTGTCGGTTGACCCCGCAGCAGAGGCTCTGGATCAAGGCGTCGACGCACGTCAAATCGCCGCTGGCAATCCGACGTCGTCGCTGGCGTGGGCGGTGTTGGCTGAGGATGCCTTAGCTGACGACCTCGACGTTGAGGCATATGCCTTCGCCCGCACCGGCTATCACCGTGGGTTGGACGCGCTGCGCAAGTCGGGATGGCGCGGGCAGGGTCCCGTGCCTTGGTCGCATGAGCCCAACCGCGGCTTCCTCCGGGCCTTAGGCGCACTAGCCAAGGCTGCGGACCGCATCGGTGAAGACGATGAGCATCGCCGGTGTGCTGACTTTCTGCGTGACTCGTCGGCTGATGCCGCACGCGCGCTAGACCTGTAGGAGACACCCCATGCCAGGAATTGTGCTGATCGGTGCCCAGTGGGGCGACGAAGGCAAAGGCAAAGCGACCGACTTGCTCGGGAGCAGCGTCGACTACGTCGTGAAGTTCAACGGCGGCAACAACGCGGGCCACACGGTGGTCATCGGCAACGAGAAGTACGCGCTGCACCTGCTGCCCAGTGGCATTCTGACCCCGACGGTCATCCCCGTGATCGGCAACGGCGTCGTTGTCGACGTTTCGGTGCTGATCGAGGAGTTGGACGCTCTCGAGAGTCGCGGAGTGGACACGTCGAAGCTGATCATTAGCGGAAACGCGCACGTCATTCCTGCGTACAACCGCGTGATCGACAAGGTTGCCGAGCGCTTCCTCGGCGCGCGCAAACTCGGCACCACGGGGCGCGGGATTGGCCCGACGTATGCCGACAAGATGAATCGCGTCGGCATTCGCATGCAGGACTTGTATGACGAGTCGATTCTGCGCCAAAAGATCGAGGCTGCACTGGTGATGAAGAATCACGTGCTGCTGAAGGTCTATAACCGGCGGGCCGTCTCGGTTGAAGAGGTGATGGAAGAGTTGCTGCGGCATGCCGAGCGATTGCGTCCGATGGTCGTCGACACCTCACGAGTCCTTAACGATGCGCTCGACGAGGGCAAGACCGTCCTGTTTGAGGCCGGCCAGGCAACGTTGCTAGATGTCGACCACGGGACCTACCCCTTCGTCACGTCGTCCAGTGCGACCTCCGCTGGAGCCTGCACCGGATCAGGCGTGGCCCCAACCAGGATCGACCGGGTGATCGCGATCCTCAAGGCGTACTCCACCCGTGTCGGTGAAGGCCCGTTCCCGACCGAACTGCACGACAGTTCGGGCGAGTTCTTGCGCACCACGGGTGCCGAGTTCGGGACGACCACGGGCCGCCCGAGACGCTGCGGGTGGGTTGATGCCGTAGTCGGTCGCTATGCGCAGCGGATCAACGGCGTGACGGACTTCGTGGTCACCAAATTGGACGTGCTGACGGGCTTGGAAACCATCCCGATTTGTGTGGCCTACGACGTCTTCGGCACCCGTCACGACGAGATGCCGGTTAATCAGAGCGACTTCCACCACGCCACGCCCATCTACGAAGAGATGCCTGGCTGGCCAGAAGACATCACCGGATGTCGAGATTTCGAGGACTTGCCGCAAGCGGCACAGGACTACATCCTTCGGCTCGAAGAGCTCATCGGCGCTCGCATCTCGGCCATCGGTGTGGGACCTGGCCGCGAAGAGGTCATTCGTCGCCACGACCTCCTAGAGAACACGTCTTCAGCCATTCGCTAAGTCGGCGGCACTGGAACCCCTAGCGTAGTGATGTAAAATTATGTCTCCACGCTGCGTACCCAGATATCGCTCACGGATGAGGAACGACGGCTTCTGGATGACGAGGCCGCCCGTACCGGACGATCAATCGACGCCTTGATTCGGGATGCGGTGCATGTGGTCTACGGCGATCAGCGATCAAGCAGCGAGGACTTGGCTGCCATGTGCGCCCTTGGTGGCCAGCGAAGTTACCAAACTCGAAGTCCTGGCAGGGATGTCCTCGACCGAGGAGGCTGAAACGCGACTCTCACTGTCTAAGCTGGTCTGGCACCCGGTCGACGAACTAGTCGCGGAAGAGGCCGGTGCTCTGGCGCGAAGGTGGCTCAAGAGTCACCATGGAATCGATGGGGCTGACTTAGCCGTGGCAGCGACCGCCCTGCTGACCGACAGTCGACTGTTGACCTGCAACGTTAAGCGCTTCCCTATGTTCCCGAGCCTGGAGCGCCCCTACCGGTAGATCGTTGTCGGGGTAGCAGAGGGACCGGTTGCCCCGCCTGACGTGTACTAGGCCACTCTTTATGGGAGGGGATCGGTCTCGTTGGTCATGTGCTCAGGGCTCTTGCGATGACTCCGTGGTACGCGGCGCGCAGGTCGTCGCAAGCAAGCGAGAAGAGCCCCTCGACGACCAGTGCGTCGCCACCCGTCGTTCCGATCCGGAGCGACGGCTGGTTGTGCTCCGAACAGAGTGACTCGAAGGCTTCGGCGGCGTCACCGCTCACGGAAACGACGGCCCGCGCTGCTGACTCACTGAAGAGGGCGCTGAAGGCTTCGATGCCGTCGCGGGTGGCGATGGCATCCACCGAAACTGTGGCACCGACGCCGTTGCGCATCACTGCGTCCGCCAAACCGACGGCGAGTCCACCGTCGGATAGGTCGTGCGCAGAGTGCACTAGACCAGCGGCAGTAGCGGCCAGCACCACGTCGGCCAGCGTCCGTTCGGCGTCGAAGTTCACGACCGGAGGTTGACCGCCGAGGTGCGTGTGAGCGACCTGGGCCCAGAGCGAGCCGTCCAGTTCGTCACTGGTGGCGCCGAGCAGGTAGATCGCCTTGCCTTCGGTAGCCCACCCGCTGCGGTTGCGGTTTGCGACGTCCTCGATGACGCCGAGCACGGCGACCACGGGAGTGGGGTGAATGGGGGTATCGCCCGTCTGGTTATAGAACGACACGTTGCCGCCGGTCACCGGGATGCCGAGCTCGACGCAGCCATCGGCCAGGCCAGTGACGGCCTGCTCGAACTGCCACATCACGCCTGGATCTTCGGGGGAGCCGAAGTTCAGACAGTCGGAGACCGCAGCCGGTCGGCCGCCGCTGACCGCCACGTTTCGGTAGGACTCGGCGAGGGCTAACTGCGCCCCGGCATAGGGATCGAGTTGAGCGAAGCGTCCGTTGCAGTCGGTCGAGATGACGACTCCTAGACCGGTGGTCTCATCGACACGCACCACCCCCGCGTCGTCCGGCATGGCTTGCGCGGTGTTGCCGCGCACGTAGCGGTCGTATTGCTGCGTCACCCAAGTGGGGTCGCAGCCGTTGGGGCTGCCGAGAACGTCGAGCAGCGCCTGCTTGAGCTCGGGGCCTTCCTCGGGAGCGGCCAAACCCACCGCACTGTCTGCCATCTGAGCGTCGAGGTATGCAGGCCGCTCAATGGGGCGGTTGTAGACCGGACCGTCGTGGGCCACGGAGCGCGGCGGCACGTCGACGATGAGGTCGTCTCCCCAGAAGACCTGCAGGTTAGTGCCGTCGGTGACTTCGCCGAGCACGGTGGCTTCGACGTCCCATTTGGCCGCGATGGCCATGAACTCGTCGAGCTTCGAAGGCTCAACGACCGCCATCATCCGCTCTTGAGACTCAGACATCAGGATCTCCTCGGGCGACAGCGTCGAGTCGCGCAGCGGCACCCGATCGAGGTGAATCGACATGCCACCGTCGCCGTTAGAGGCCAACTCGCTCGTCGCGCAACTGAGCCCGGCCCCACCCAAATCTTGGATGCCGGCCACGACGTGCGCGGCATACAGGTCCAGGCAGCACTCGATGAGCACCTTCTCAGCGAACGGGTCGCCGACCTGCACCGCGGGCCGCTTGGCCGGGCCGGTGGAGTCGAAGGTCTCCGAAGCCAGCACAGACACGCCGCCGATGCCGTCGCCGCCGGTCTTGGCGCCAAACAGCACGACCAAGTTGCCGACACCCTCAGCCGAGGCGAGGTGTATGTCCTCGACCCTCATTGATCCAATGCACAGGGCGTTGACCAGTGGGTTTCCTTGGTAGCAGGAGTCGAACTCCAACTCTCCGCCGATGTTGGGCAGTCCCAAGCAGTTGCCGTACCCGCCGACCCCAGCCACCACGCCGGGCAGCACACGCGCGGTGTCGGGGTGGTCCAGAGCACCAAAGCGCAGCGCGTCCATCACGGCGATCGGGCGGGCGCCCATGCTCATGATGTCGCGCACGATCCCGCCGACGCCGGTGGCAGCGCCTTGATACGGCTCGATGTAGCTCGGGTGGTTGTGGCTCTCGACCTTGTAGGTCACCGCCCAGCCCTCGCCGATGTCGACGACGCCAGCGTTCTCGCCGATGCCCACCAAGAGGTTCTCGCGCATGGCGTCGGTGGTCTTTTCGCCGAACTGGCTGAGGTGAACCTTGGACGACTTATAGGAACAGTGCTCGGACCACATCACCGAATACATCGCCAACTCGGCGCTGGTCGGTCGACGGCCCAAGATCTCGCGGATCCGGGCGTATTCGTCAGTCTTGAGACCTAGATCTGCCCAGGGCTGTTCGACGTCTGGGGAGGCAGCGGCAACCGTGACGGTGTCCGGCGCATACGTCGGCGCGGCGGTCCCGGCGCTCATGCGGGCACCAACGACTTCAGCGCTGAGGCGAAGAACGGCAAACCGTCCATCGAGGGGCCATAGCCCGCCTCGACACAGTGCTCTGGGTGCGGCATAAGGCCCACGACGTTGCCGGCGGCGTTGCTGATGCCCGCGATCTCACGACGCGACCCGTTGGGGTTGCCCCCGAGGTAGCGAGCGACCACGCGGCCCTCGCCTTCGAGCTCGTCCAGAGTGTGCTCGTCTGCCATAAAGCCGCCCTCCCCATTTTTCAACACGATGGTGATCTGCTGGCCGGCCCCGAAGTCGCTGGTCCACGCCGTGTCGGTGCGCTCGATGCGAAGGCGCTGATCGCGGCAGACGAACTGTTGATGATCATTGCGCACTAAGGCTCCCGGCAGTAGATGTGACTCGCACAGCACCTGGAAGCCGTTGCAGATGCCGAGCACCGGCATCCCCCCACGGGCCGCCGGGATCAGCGCGTCCATGACCGGCGAGAACCGAGCGATGGCACCGGCGCGAAGGTAGTCGCCGTAGGAGAAGCCCCCCGGAAGCACCACTGCATCAACGCCGCGCAGGTCTTCGTCGCCGTGCCATAGGGGCACCGCCTCTGCGCCCGCAAGGCCAATGGCTCGCAGCGCGTCGTGGTCGTCGAGGGACCCGGGGAAAGTGACGACGCCGATCTTCATGCCGGTCCTGGGCGCACAGAAATGACGTCTTCGATGACGGGGTTGCTCAGCAGCGTCGCCGCAGCCTGCTCGGCCGCGACGAGGTGGTCCTGGGTGACTTCACCATCAACCTCGAGCGTGAACCGCTTGCCCTGACGGACCTCGGTGAAGCCGCTGATACCCATCCGGGTCAGCGCCCCCGACACCGCCTGCCCCTGGGGGTCAAGGATTTCGTGCTTGGGCATGACATCGACAATGACAGTTCCCATCAGGGCCGCCACTCCTCAATCGGGGAGGTGAAAGACTTCGGTCAGGCCATTCCCGCGAGGGTTGGCGCGGGGCAGAGTCTACGCAATAGTGGGGTCGAACTCGGCCCCCGTGAGCGCCTCGAAGGCCTCGACGTATCGCGCCCGGGTCGTAGCCACAATGGACGGCGGTAGAGCAGGGGGCTCCTCGCCACTGCTGCGGTCCCAACCGCTTTCGTCACTGGTGAGCCAGTCACGGAGCACCTGCTTGTCGTACGACGTCTGCTGACGGCCAGGCTCCCACTCCGAGGCGCGCCAAAATCTAGACGAATCGGGCGTTAAGACCTCGTCGGCCAGGATCAACCGCACCCGATGCGGGTCGATCTGTGGCCAATCGATGGTGCCGTCCTCGCGTAACGCCTCCGGTGGGCACTCGCGTGGGTCAATGCCGAACTCGACTTTGGTG
>JBBSKS010000023.1:0-20697 GCA_038256095.1 Actinomycetales bacterium
CGAATCGCTTTCACGCGTCGAAGGATAGGCCACGCCAGCGCCACTGGTTGTCCCGTGGCCTCAGGCCCTCTCACCCGGTAACGTCGGGGCGTGACCAATCGAACACCCAAGCCCACGGACCCGATTGACCGCAGTTGGCTACAGGAGGTCGGCCAACTCCCCATCGGGCGGATTCCCGTCCTGAACATTTCGCCCGCCGTTGACGGCGGCGCACGTCCCACCGCATCGGTGGTAAATGAACTATTCACCGTGACTGCCACCATTTTTCGGGAAGGTCACGACGCCGTGAACGCGACCGTCGTGCTGACCGACCCCGATGGCGTCGAGCACCACATCGCTATGGCGTGCCTTAACCCGGGGCTCGATCACTGGGGCACCACCGTCTACGGCGACCGTGAAGGCATCTGGAACTACCGCGTCGAAGGGTGGTCCGACCCCTACGCCACCTGGAATCATGACGCAACGATCAAGGTCGAGGCCGAGGTCGACGTGGACCTCATGCTCGAAGAAGGCGCCCGCGTGCTCGAGCGTGCCCGGGATGAGATGCCGCGCAACGACGAGCAGTCGCAATTGTTGACCGATGCCGTGACCGCCCTGCGCGACACAGATCGCCCCGCGCAGGTCCGCCTCGCTGCTGGCACCGGACGCGAGGTCTTTGAGCTGCTCACACACCAACCGCTGCGTGACATGGTCAGCCCTTCGCGCAACTTTATCTGGTGGGTCGAGCGCAAGCTGGCGCTGGCCGGCGCGTGGTACGAGATCTTCCCGCGCTCCGAGGGCGCGACTCAAGACTCCACGACGGGGGTATGGACGTCTGGCACCTTCGCGACGGCAGCCCAGCGATTGCCCGCGATCGCTGACATGGGCTTCGACATTGTTTACCTCACGCCGATCCACCCCATCGGCGTGATCAATCGCAAGGGCCGTAACAACACTCTCGACGCGGCGGACGGCGACCCCGGCTCTCCTTACGCCATCGGCGGCGAGGCCGGCGGCCACGACGCCTTGCACCCTGACCTCGGAGACTTCGATGACTTCGACGCCTTCGTGGTCTCGGCCCGCGAGCAGGGGCTGCACGTGGCCATGGACCTCGCCCTGCAAGCCGCTCCGGACCACCCGTGGGCCACCGAGCATCCCGAGTTCTTTGTGACGCGCGCCGACGGCACTATTGCCTACGCCGAGAACCCGCCGAAGAAGTACCAAGACATCTACCCGATGAGTTTCGACACCGACCCAGCGGCCAGTTACGCCGAGATGCGCCGCGTGGTGCAGGTGTGGATTGACCACGGGGTCACAATCTTTCGTGTCGACAACCCGCACACCAAGCCGGTCGAGTTTTGGCAGTGGTTGATTGCCGAGGTGGCTGCCGATCATCCCAAGGTGATTTGGCTGGCGGAGGCGTTCACCAAGCCAGCGATGATGCACACGCTGGGCAAGGCCGGCTTCCAGCAGTCCTATACCTACTACGCGTGGCGGCACAGTGCGTCCGAGCTCCGCGAATACGTGACGGAGTTGTCTGGCGACGCCGCGGCATACATGCGACCGTCGTTCTGGCCGACCACACACGACATCTTGACGCCGTTCATGCAGTACGGCGGGCCGACGGCCTTCAAATTGCGGGCCGCACTGGCGGCGACATTGGTGCCGACCTACGGCATCTACGCCGGCTACGAGCACTGCGAGCACGTCGCCCGACCTGGCGCCGAGGAGCAGATCGACAACGAGAAGTACGAATACAAGAACCGCCGATGGGATCTTGACGGGCCGGACGGTGGCACCGGCGAGGCCCAGGGGCGGCCCAATTTGGCTCCCTATTTGCGAACCCTTAACAAGGCCCGCGCGGAGCACCCTAGCCTGCACTGGCTGCGCAATATCACCTTCCATAGCGCCGACGACGAGAACGTGCTGGTCTACTCCAAGACCGGCGGCGGGGCTCATGACGGGTCCGATCAGGACGTCATCATCGGGGTGGCCAACCTGGACCCGCACACGCTGCGCGAGACCATGATCAACCTCAATATGCCCGCTCTGGGCCTTGATTGGCACGACGGCTTTATCGCCCACGACTTAATCACCGGCGAGCAGTGGAACTGGGGCAGCCGCAACTTCGTGCGCGTTGGCGTCGGCGCTGAGCCGGTGCACCTCATTCACGTTCGGAGGTTCTGAGGTGGTTCGCGGGCTCAACCTCTACCAGCCGGGCTTGAAGAACGACCCGGATTGGTATCGCAAGGCGGTCTTCTACGAGGTGCTCGTGCGGGCCTTTGACGACTCGACGGGCACCGGGTCCGGTGACTTCAGTGGGCTGATTGGGCGGCTGGACTACCTGCAGTGGCTCGGCGTGGATTGCCTCTGGATCCCGCCCTTCTACGCCTCACCCCTGCGCGACGGTGGTTACGACGTAGCCGACTACACCGCGGTGCTTCCCGAATTCGGGACGCTGCTGGACTTCCAAGAGTTGATCAGCGCGGCGCACGCTCGAGGCATCCGCATCATTACCGACCTGGTGATGAACCACACGAGCGACCAACACCCGTGGTTCCAGGCCTCACGCTCGGAGCCCGAAGGCCCCTACGGCAACTTCTATGTGTGGTCCGAAACGGACGATAAGTATGCCGACGCGCGCATCATCTTCGTCGACACCGAGGTGTCCAACTGGACGTTCGACTCGGTGCGCAGGCAGTTCTTCTGGCACCGGTTCTTCGGCCACCAGCCGGATCTGAACTTCGAGAACCCGGCAGTCCAAGACGCGATGTTCGACGTGGTGCGCTTTTGGCTCGACATGGGGATCGACGGATTCCGACTCGACGCGGTGCCCTACCTCTTTGAGGAAGAGGGCACGAACTGCGAAAACCTGCCCGACACCCATAAGTTCTTGGCGGATATGCGCGCCATGGTGGACGCCGAGTACCCCGGTCGGGTGTTGCTCGCCGAAGCCAATCAGATGCCGAACGAAGTGGTCGACTACTTCGGCACCGCTGAAGCCCCCGAGTGCCACATGTGTTTCCACTTCCCGGTGATGCCGCGCTTGTACTACGCACTGCGCGAGGAGAAGGCCGAGCCCATCATCCGCGTGATGGCCGAGACGCCGGACATCCCCAAGGGCACCCAGTGGGGCACCTTCTTGCGCAACCACGACGAGCTGACGCTCGAGATGGTGTCCACGGAGGAGCGGTCAGCCATGTACGGCTGGTACGCCCCGGACCCACGGATGCGTGCCAACGTCGGAATTCGGCGTCGCCTCGCCCCCCTGCTCGACAACTCGCGGTCCGAGATCGAGCTGATCAACGCCCTGTTGCTGTCGCTACCCGGCTCGCCGTGCCTGTACTACGGCGACGAGATCGGCATGGGCGACAACATTTGGTTGGACGACCGGGACGCGGTCCGCACCCCGATGCAGTGGACTCCCGACCGCAACGCGGGTTTCTCGACCGCAGACCCGGGCAAGTTGTATTCGCCGGTCATCTCCTCGCTGGTCTACCACCACAACAGCGTGAACGTCGAGGCCCAGATGGCCTCGGGGAGTTCGCTCCTTCACTGGATGCGCGGCATGTTGTCAGTGCGAGCCACGCACGAGGTCTTCGGCAGCGGCGCCTTCGTGATGTGCGAGGCCGACAACGACGCTGTGCTGGCCTTCGTGCGCATCCTGCCCCCGGGCGACCCGAAATCACGCGAGGGGTATCAAGCGGTGCTGTGCGTGCACAACCTGTCGTCGCGGCCTCAGGCGGCCGTGATTTCCACGCCGCCGCGACTGAGCGGCGTGCTGGCCTACGACCTCTTCGGCGGCGTGGGATTCCCCAACATCGATGACGACGGCAAGATCCATCTGACCCTCGGCTCACGGAACTTCTTCTGGCTGGGCCTCGAAGCAGACGAAGAGGTGGCGGATGTCTAGCACCGACAACTCAGTGCTTCGCGATAGCGACGGCAACGATCTCGTCGCCGTGCTGAACGCGTGGGTCGGCGGCCAGCGGTGGTATGCCGGCAAGGGTGGGCGCCCGGCGCTGCGCCAGATCGGCGCAGCCACCTTGGTGCGGGGCGGTGACGATGCGCTCGTCGTTGCTACCCACCTGTTCTTGGACACCTCAGGCGCAAGTGACGATTCACCCGGCACGCTTTACCAAATCCCCCTGACCTACCGGCGTCAAGCGCGTCCAGAGTTGGCCGAGGCCCTCGTCACCCGCACGCAGACCCACTACATCTACGACGGTCCGCATGACCCGGCATACACCCAAGCCCTGCTCGACCTGATGTATGCCGACGCGTCAACGGGCGACCAAGCCACCGGGGCGACTCTTTCGCTGGTTGGTCACGGATTTACCGTCCCCAACAACGCCGCTAACTCAGATGCCACCATATGTGGTGCACCTGACGGCGGTCTCGAGGTGGCCCGCGCAGCCGTGCTCAGCGGCGAGCAGTCCAACACCTCGATCATCGCCACGACGCGCTCACTGGCCACAGGGGCTCGAGGCGCCGCCCCGAAGCCATCCATCATCAAGGTCTTTCGAGTCTTGCACGACGGTGAGAACCCCGACGTCGTCGTGCAGAGCGCCCTAGCCAGCGCCGGATCGTCGCTGGTGCCGACCCCGCTGGGGCACGTCTCCGGCTCATGGTCTGGCCCCGATGGACTCACCGGAAGTGGGCACCTGGCTTTCGCCCAAGAGTTCCTCCCTGGCGTGCAGGACGCGTGGCGCACCGCCCTGGTTGCGGCGGCAGCCAACTCCGACTTCACCGCACGAGCCGCCGCGCTGGGCGGCGCAACCGCCACGATGCACGCGACGTTGCTGAGCACCATGGGGGGTGAACCCGTCACCGGCGAGCGCCGGATCGAGTTGGCACACCAGTGGCGCGCCCGCAGCGCCGATGCGCTGCTGCATGCCCCCGACGTGTCCGGACGGGCCGAGGACATCGAGGCGGTCTTTGCTGCCGCAGAACACGCGG
Organism: Actinomycetales bacterium; assembly: GCA_038256095.1. Classification (GTDB taxonomy): domain Bacteria; phylum Actinomycetota; class Actinomycetes; order Actinomycetales; family Dermatophilaceae; genus Ornithinicoccus. Next base: position 4,939 of record JBBSKS010000023.1, read on the forward strand.
ACTGGCCCGACGTGCAGCGCATCCACGGCGACTACCACTTGGGCCAGGTGCTTGATGTGCCCGATCGCGGGTGGGTGCTGCTCGACTTCGAAGGCGAGCCGCTGCGCCCCTTGTCGCAGCGCAGCCTGCCCGACCTGCCACTGCGCGACGTCGCCGGCATGCTGCGTTCCTTCGACTACGCGGCGGGCTCTGTCGACCGCGAGCACGCCCTGAATCGCGACGACTGGGCCGCTAAGGTGCGGGCAGCTTTCCTGGACGGCTATGCCGAGCATGCGGGGTGCGACCCACGCCAGGACGTGGCCTTGCTGCGGGCCCTGGAGCTCGACAAGGCCCTCTACGAAGTGGTCTATGAGGTGCGTAATCGCCCTTCGTGGGCTGCCATTCCTATCGCGGCGATCGGACGTTTGCTTGATGACGCCACTTCCGAGCCCGAAACCGACCCCCATAACGCTGCATCGCAGACCGCACGTGACCTGACCCGCCAACCACAGGAGACAACTGTGCCCACTGCCACCGGCCCCAGCGCCAAGCCCCTGCCCACCGACGAGGTGGAGCTGCTGACTCGTGGTCACCACGGCAACCCGCACTCCTTGTTGGGCGCCCACCCGCACGACGGCGGGGTCACGGTGCGGACGCTGCGCCCGCTGGCTCAAAAAGTCGTTCTCGTCCTTCCCGGTGATGAGCGCGTCGAGATGGAGCACGAGACGCACGGCATCTTCTGCGCCGTGCTTGATACCGAGTCCGTCAGTGACTACCGCCTTGAGGTGACCTGGGGCGACGGCGTTGCTCACACCCTGGACGATCCTTACCGCTACCTACCCACGCTCGGCGAGATCGACCAACACCTCATTAATGAGGGACGGCACGAGCAGCTCTGGACCGTGCTTGGCGCCCACGTGCGCCACTACAACGGCCCGATGGGCGAGGTCGTCGGCACCTCGTTTGCGGTCTGGGCACCGAACGCACGCAGCGTGAACATCGTTGGCGACTTCAACCAGTGGGACGGCATGACGTTGCCGATGCGCTCGTTGGGCACCTCCGGCATCTGGGAGCTTTTCGTCCCCGTGGCCGGTGAGGGCAGCAGATACAAGTTCGACATCACCGGCGCCGACGGGCACCGAACGATGAAGGCCGACCCGATGGCCCGGGCCGCGGAGATCGCACCGGCATCGGCGTCCATCGTGACACTAGCCAGCCACGAATGGGCCGACTCAGAATGGATCGCGCACCGCGACTCCACTCCTGCAATCGGTGCGCCGATGAGCGTGTACGAGGTGCACTTAGGCTCTTGGCGCCAGGGCTTGACCTACCGCGACCTGGCGACTCAGTTGGTCGACTACGTGCGCGACCTTGGCTTCACTCACGTGGAGTTCATGCCCGTTATGCAGCACCCCTTCGGCCCCAGCTGGGGCTATCACGTCACTGGCTATTACGCCGCCGACGCCCGCCTCGGCAGTCCCGAGGACCTGAAGTTCTTGATCGACGCGATGCACCAGGCCGGAATCGGGGTCATCCTCGACTGGGTGCCAGGGCACTTCGCGACCGACCCGTGGGCCCTGGCTCGCTTCGACGGCCAGGCGCTCTACGAACACCCAGACCCCCGTAAGGGATGGCACCAGGAGTGGGGCTCCTACGTCTTCGACTTCGGCCGCCCCCAGGTGCGCAACTTCCTTGTCGCCAACGCGTTGTTCTGGCTGGAAGAGTTCCACGCCGATGGCCTGCGCGTCGACGGCGTCGCCTCGATGCTCTACCTCGACTACTCCCGCGAGGAAGGCGAGTGGATCCCGAACGAGTTCGGCGGCAACGAGAACCTCGACGTCGTGCGCCTCCTGCAGGAAACCAACGCCACGGCATACCGCCGTCATCCCGGCGTCACGATCATCGCCGAGGAGTCCACCTCCTGGCCCGGCGTCACCAAGTCCACCGACCAGGACGGTCTGGGCTTCGGTTTCAAATGGAACATGGGCTGGATGAACGATTCCCTGGACTACATGGCCAAGGACCCGGTCTACCGTCAGCACCACCACCATCAGCTCACGTTCTCGCTGGTCTACGCCTTCTCGGAAAACTTCGTCCTGCCGATCAGCCACGACGAGGTCGTGCACGGCAAGGGATCGTTGCTGCGCAAGATGCCCGGTGACCGGTGGAAGCAACTAGCCAACCTGCGCGCGTTCTTGGCGTTCATGTGGTCCCACCCCGGCAAGCAACTGCTCTTTATGGGCACCGAGTTTGCGCAGGAGTCCGAGTGGGCGGACGGCCGCAGCCTCGACTGGTGGCTCCTCAACCACCCCGACCACGCCGGCATCGCCGACCTGGTGCGCGACATGAACCACGCCTACACCGAGAACCCCGGCCTGTGGCAGTTGGACCACACCGAAGAGGGCTTCCAGTGGCTGGATGCTGACAACGCGAGCGGCAACACTTACTCCTACCTTCGTCGCGGCGTCGAGGATGCCAACGGCAATCGCTCGACGGTCGTCGCGCTGGTCAACTTCGGCGACGGGCCTCGCGATGTGCACGTCGGTCTGCCCAGCGGCGGGGTGTGGCGAGAGGCGCTGAACACCGACGCCACCGCGTACGGCGGCTCTGGCGTGGGCAACATGGGTCGGGTCGAGACAACGGCTGAGCCGCACCAGGGCCAGAGCCACAGCGCTCACGTGGTCGTGCCGCCGCTCGGGGTCTTGTGGCTGACCCCCATGTCCACCAATAATGCGGCAACCGCCGCTGCACCGGCGTCCTCGGTTTCGTCCACAGCAACCGAGCAGGAGAAGTAGATGGCAGCCCACAAGCGCGCCGGACAGACCGCCCGTGCCGAGGATCTCATTGACGTGGCCCACGTCGTCACCGCCTATTATTCGACCATCCCGGACCCGGAGAACGTCGACCAGCAGGTGGCGTTCGGCACCTCCGGCCACCGCGGAAGCTCGCTGGACGGTGCGTTCAACGAGCGTCACATCCTGGCCACCACCCAGGCCATCTGCGACTACCGCACAGCCAGCGGCATCGGCGGACCGCTGTTCATTGGCCGCGATACGCACGCACTGTCGGAGCCAGCCTGGGCCACTGCCTTGGAGGTGCTGGTGGCCAACGACGTCACCGTGCTGGTGGACAACCACGATCGCTTCACCCCGACCCCGGCGGTCTCTCGCGCGATCCTAGCGACCAACGAGTCGCGCACGGGCTCTTCGGTCGCTGACGGCATCGTCGTCACGCCTTCGCACAACCCGCCTCGCGACGGTGGTTTCAAGTACAACCCACCCAACGGCGGGCCAGCCGATGTCGATGCCACCAGTTGGGTCGCCGATCGGGCCAACGCCATCCTGCGGGCCGACATGGACGGGGTGCACCGCGTCCCCTTCGCCCGGGCCCGTGCTGCCGCGCAGGACTACGACTTCATGGGCGAGTACGTCGCGGCTCTACCCCGCGTGCTCGACCTCGACGCCATCCGAGATGCCGGCATCCGCATCGGAGCTGACCCGCTCGGCGGCGCAGCGGTCGACTACTGGCAGGCCATCGCGGACACCCACAAGATCGACCTGACCGTGGTCAACCCCCTAGTCGACGCCACGTGGCGCTTCATGACGCTCGACGGCGACGGCAAGATCCGGATGGACTGCTCCTCCCCCAACGCCATGGCGTCGTTGATCCGCGCCAAGGACGACTACCAGATCAGCACCGGCAACGACGCTGACGCCGACCGCCACGGGATCGTCACCCCCGACGGCGGTCTCATGAACCCAAACCATTACCTCGCCGTGGCCATCGACTACCTCTTCGGCGGTGGCCGTCCCCAGTGGGGCGACACGGTTGCGATCGGCAAGACCCTGGTGTCGTCCAGCATGATCGACCGGGTCGCGGAGGGCTTGGGTCGTTCGTTGCTGGAAGTCCCGGTTGGCTTTAAGTACTTTGTAGACGGTCTGCTTGAGGGCAGCATCGGCTTCGGCGGCGAGGAATCGGCTGGTGCTTCGTTCTTGTGCCACGACGGCTCAGTGTGGACCACCGACAAAGACGGCCTGATCTTGGCGTTGCTGGCCAGTGAAATCCAGGCCAAGACGGGCTCCAGTCCATCGCAGCGCTATGCCCAGTTGACCGAAAGGTTCGGCAACCCGGCATACGCCCGTATTGACGCCCCTGCCGACCGGGCCGCCAAGGCGCGCCTCAAGGCGCTGTCGGCCTCCTCGATCACTGCGACCGAAGTGGCCGGCGAGACGATCACCGACGTGCTGACGCAGGCTCCCGGCAACGGCGCGGCGATCGGCGGCCTGAAAGTGCGCACCACCAACGCGTGGTTCGCGGCTCGCCCCTCGGGCACCGAAGACGTCTACAAGATCTACGCGGAGTCCTTCAAGGGGCCCGAGCACTTGGCGCAGGTCCAGTCGGACGCACAACAGGTCGTGGATGCCGCGCTTACCTCTTAGTCCAGACCAACGAGCCACCGCTAGGCGCAACGTCACAAGAGGCGCCTAGCGGGTCATTGCATTCTTCGGGCTGTGTGGCTTGAGTTACGTCTTCACCGATGTGGTGGCGGTGCCGTGGCTCGGCATTGCGTCCTTTTGTGGTGCCCTTGTTGCTTTTGTCATCGGCGTCGGCATCTGGAGCCGACTCCCAGCTCGCGACTACTGACAGGCTCGGCCTAGAACAGGGCGTTAGTGAGGGCTCGGCGGGCCTTAGTGACCCGCTCGTCGTGGCTGCCGACGACCTCGAAAAGAGACAGCACGTGCTCCCGGGCCGCTTTGCGCTCGTCGTCGCGGGTCACCCGCACCAGGTCGATCATCCGGGCGAAGGCGTCCTCGATGTGACCGCCGATGATCTCCATATCGGCAGCGTTGGACTGAGCTGTGACGTCGGTCGGAGCGTCGGCGGCGACCTTGCGCACCTCGGCCAAATCCAAGCCTGCAGTGCGCTGCAGCAGGGCCACCTGGGCCAAGCCGAGCCGCGCTTCGTTGTCGGCGGGGTTGGCCTTCAGCGCAGTCTCGTAGGCCGTGGCCGCGGCAGCAAGATCCCCACGCTCTATCGCGTCGTAAGCTTCCTGCTGCATCGCCGACAAAGGCGCCTCGTCCTCGTCGCCGGACGCCTCTTGTGCTACCGGCCCGACATCTGCGCGACCAGTGACCCCCTGTGCCACTGCCGCCTCGAGGAACTTGTCCATCAACGGGCGCAACGCCTCGATCTCTTGGACCCCGAGATAGAAGGGCATCGGCTGCCCCTGCACGAGTCCCATCACGATCGGTAGCGCATCGATCTGGCCGAAGGTCTGCTGCAGGATCGGCGTCAATGCCTGGATGATCCCCGGGTTGGCGTCCATCTCGACGCCGACCACCTGGAATTTGCCCTCGTACTCCCGAGCCAGGCCCGCGAGCGCCTGGGCGTGGGGCAAGGATTCTGGGACCTGCGAACTCCAGACGACCATGACCGCCGGCACCGTAGTGGTGCCCGCCACGATGGTCTCGAAGGTCTGATCGGTGGCCGTGATCATGCCCGCCTGGCCAGTCGATCCAGGCGTTGGGGCCGCGGGACGCTTACCCAAAGACGAAAGATCAACGGCACCGCGCATCGCGGCAGCACTCATGGGTTGCTGTGTCATTCGACCATTGTCCCTGATGATGCTTGCGCTTTGAGACTCAGAAGCGCGCAGGCTCGCGATAGACGCCCCAGGCCTCCCGCAATACGTCACAGATCTCGCCAAGGGTGGCCTCTGCACGCACCGCGTTCATCATCACCGGGATCATGTTGTCGCTGCCTTGTGCTGCGCTGGCTAGTTGCACCAACGCTGCGCTGACGTCGTGGGCCTCACGTGCACTGCGCCTAGCGGTGAGGGCTGCGTTCTGGTCGCGCTCGACCTCGTGGCTGACCCGCAGAATCTCCAGCGGTTTGCTGACCGAGGCCGTGTGACAGTTCACACCGACGATCTTCTTCACGCCCTGCTCGAGTTTGCGTTGGTAGTCGAACGCAGCCTCGGCGATCTCCCCGGAGAACCATCCGTCCTCGATGCCGCGCAAGATACCGGAAGTCATCGGGCCGACGGCATGCTCGATGGTCCCGTCGGGGCCAGGATCGCGGCCCTTCTCTCCCATCGCGGTGATGGTGGCAAAGATCGCTTCGGCCTCGGCCTCGATCTGATCGGTCAGGGCCTCGACATACCATGAGCCGCCGAGGGGGTCGGCCACGTTGGTGACGCCGGTCTCCTCCATCAGCACCTGTTGGGTGCGCAGCGCGACCTCGGCGCTTTGCTCGCTTGGCAACGCCAGCGTCTCGTCCAACGCGTTGGTATGCAGTGAGTTGGTGCCCCCGAGCACCGCAGCGAGCGCTTGGACCCCGGTGCGCACGACGTTGTTGATCGGCTGCTGGGCGGTCAGCGACACCCCAGCGGTTTGAGTATGGAATCGGAGCCACATCGCCTTCTCGTCCGTTGCGCCATACACGTCTCGGGTCCAGCGAGCCCAGATTCGACGTGCGGCGCGGAACTTAGCGATTTCCTCAAAAAAGTCGAGGTGGGAGTCGAAGAAGAACGACAGGCCGGGCGCGAAGACGTTGATGTCGAGGCCACGCGATTGGCCGAGCTCGATGTATCCGAAGCCATCCGCCAGCGTGTAGGCCAACTCTTGCGCCGCTGTGGCTCCGGCCTCACGAATGTGATAGCCGGACACCGACAGCGGCTTGTATGCCGGCATCCCCCGAGAGGTGTATTCCATCAAGTCACCGATCAGGCGCAGGTGCGGCTCGGGCGGGAAGAGCCACTCCTTCTGGGCGATGTACTCCTTGAAGATGTCGGTCTGCAGGGTGCCGTTGAGGGTGGCGACGTCAACGCCTTGGCGCTCGGCGGCAGCCATGTACATACAGAACACGGGGATGGCGGGGCCGCTGATGGTCATCGAGGTGGTGACGTCGGACAGTTTGATGTCGTCGAACAGCACGTCCATATCGGCGGCCGAGTCAATGGCGACCCCACAGTGGCCGACCTCACCGACGCACTGTGGGTCGTCGGAGTCCCGACCCATCAGGGTGGGCATATCAAAGGCCACCGAGAGTCCGCCCCCACCGTTGGCCAAGATCATCTTGTATCGCTCGTTGGTCTGCTCGGCGTTGCCGAACCCGGCGAACTGCCGAATGGTCCAGGGCCTGCCGCGATATCCGGTGGCGTGCAAACCCCGGGTGTAGGGGAACTGACCAGGCCAGCCGATCCGCTCCATCCGTTCGTCGACCGCCTCGACCTCGGCGCTCGGCCCGTAGACAGGCTGGACCTCGGCGCCGCTGAGCGTAGTGAAGTCGGCGTCGCGCACCCGTCCGGCGGCCAGCGCCTCGGCATACCTCGCCTCCCACATCGCTCGCCCCGAGGACGGGTGCGAAGGATCGGTGGTTGCCTGGTCAACAGCACTGTGTGACATTTTTCCACCATAGCGGTGCGCTGCGATTGACCCTTGGGAAAGCCCACGCGCGCATCGGCGCCTACGGTGCTAGCGTCGCAGGATGGCAGGGGAAACTACCACCACACAGACCTCCACCGAGCAGGAGCCGGGGGTGTGGGCCAACCGACTCGGCGCGCTGGGCCCCGGCATCCTGATGGCCTCGGCTGCCATCGGCGGATCACACCTCATTAGCTCGACCCAAGCGGGCGCGCGCTTCGGCTGGCAGTTGGCGGCCGTCATTATCGCGGCGAACCTCTTGAAGTACCCGTTCTTCCGCTTCGGCCCGCAGTACACGATGGAGAGTGGCCGCTCGTTGGTGGAGGGGTATGCCGCAAAGGGCCGGGGGTATTTGTGGGTCTTCTTCGCTTTGGTTGCGGTGTCGTCCGTCATCTCTACTGCTGGGGTGGGCTTGCTCTGTGCGGTGATCTTGAGTTTTATGCTGCCCGACAGTTGGGGCCTGAGTATTCCTGTGCTCGCCACGGCGATGATGGCTTCGGCGTGGCTGTTGCTGGTCGCGGGCCACTACAAAGCCTTGGATCGAGTCACCAAGCTCATCATTCTCGTCCTGACGATCGCCACCGTCACCGCAACCTTCATGGCTGCCTCAGCCGGGTCGGCACGCGCGGTTGACTTCGTCGATCCATCGCCGTGGACCTGGGCCACGCTGCCGTTCCTGGTGGCAATCATGGGCTGGATGCCCGCACCGATTGAGATCAGCGCCTTGAACTCGTTGTGGATACGAGCCAAACAAAAGTTGCACCCGAGCGCCGCCAAGGACGTGATGTTCGACTTCAACGTCGGTTATGCGACCTCGGCGGTACTGGCTCTGTTCTTCCTCGCTTTGGGTGCGCTCGTGCAGTACGGATCCGGCGCCGAGGTGGCTAGCGAAGGCGGAGCCTACGTCGACCAACTGTTGCAGATGTACGGCACCGCGATTGGACAGTGGGCGGTTCCGCTCATGTCCGTGATCGCGTTCGCGTGTATGTATGGAACCGTCATCACGGTGATCGATGGGTACGCCCGCGCCTGCGCCGAGTCGCTGCGGCTGCTACGGCGAGAAGACGACTTCACTCCTCGCTCGTTGAACGTGTGGCTGACCGGTATCGGCGGACTCGGCCTCATCATCATCCTGGCGATGAGCGCCTCGCTCGCCACGATGTTGACGTTCGCCATGATTAGCGCGTTCATCACCGCACCCGTATTCGCGTGGCTGAATTTCAGTTTGGTCCGCGGCGAAGGCACCCTAAGCCCATCCCTGCGTTACCTCTCGTATGCCGGACTGGTGTATTTAGTTAGCTTCGCAGGGCTCTTCCTCCTCAACTTTGCCGGGCTCGTCGGCTAGCCACCGGGCCACTGACGATCCGTTCGACGGCGAGGTAGGCGACGTAGAGCAGCCCCAAGGCAATGGTGACGTGCAACAGCAGGGCCAGCGCCACGCCGATGATGAGTCCGGCGGGCCACGCTCGGCCCCAACCGACCGAAAGCAGCGAAGGCACCGCCACCGCAAACAGCGCGCCGCCAATAAGTTCCGCAACGGTCGAGCGCTCGCCCATCCAGGGCAAGACGTTCCACACATCGAAGAGGTCGAGGGTGGCCAGGATGCCGAGGATCGTGACCACGCCGATGGTCGCGATCAGGGCGATTCGCTGTCGGATCTGTGGACCCACCCACATGGTCCTCACCGTGACCGCAGACCACATCAGGTAGGCGCGCACTTTGCCGGTCCCCAAACCCATCATGGCCGAGCGAAAGATTCGATCCGCTTCCATCCGGTCAATCTGCGGCCCGATATATCGCCCGGGCTGAATCAGTGCGTCGTGCAACACCGCTGCCGGCAAGAACAGGCCGCTTCTCGGCACCAGCCAGGTGAAGACAGACGGCACGGACGCCAGATCCGTTTCGAACGTCAAGAGGTTGGCCGGGGCGGTGAACGATTCGTTGTAACCATCAGCGTCGTAGCCGATCTGGCGCAGCAGCGTGAAGTCCCGGCCGTCGACGCTGCGCAGCTCAAGACGTAGTGGCCCACCGTCTTCGACGTCGAAAAACCTACCCATGTCGCACCATCCGTCTCGGTGATTCCGTCCTCGGTGACGACTTCGGTGCCGTCGGCGGTGAATCCGTGCCGTTCGTAGAAGGTGATCGCCCGATCATTGCCGCGAGCCACCCACAGGTATGCGGTCCATCGCCCAACACTTCGGCCATCAGGTGCTTGGCCAGGCCGGTTCCGTGATGCTCGGTCGCGATATTGAGCGCCCACAGTTGCCGCGGCGCAGGAGGTTGGGCGTTTCGGGGTGGACCGACGGTGATGAAGCCCACAATCCCATCGGTGGCATGCTCGGCAAGGAAGTTCGTGCCTGTCGGCGCCGAGATGGTGCGGCTCCAGGTCTGGGCAAAACGCTCCGGCGACAAGGCGACGTAGGCCTGCGGGCACATCACGTCGGCATACGTCTGCTGCCACGCAGTGCAGTGCATGCGGCCAAGTTCAACCGAGTCGAAGGCGACTGGCGGACGCACGACATACCCCGCCAGATCTGCCCGTGATCGCTGCATGGCCCGACTCTAGGCCCCGGCACCGACAGCTGACGGCACCTTAAGCCAGCTCCGTCAGGATCCGTTCGGCGGCGGCATACGGATCGATCTCACTGTTGGCCACCTGCGCCGCGACGTCCGATAAGGACGCCCCGGCACTGACGTCGCCGATCCGGGCACGAAGGCGTGCAAGCACGATGGCTTCGATTTCCCGCTCCGCGCGAGCCACTCGCCGCGCCTGCAACGCCCCGCTGGCCCGCCCTGCTTCACGGTGCTTTACCAGTGCCTCCATGACCTGGTCGCACCCCTCGCTGCGGTCCGCAATCGTCTTGAGCACCGGGGGCCGCCACAAACCTGGGTCGCTTCGATCCCCCAGCGAGATCATGTGGCGTATCTCGCGCACCGTGGCATCAGCCCCGTCCCGGTCGGCTTTGTTCACCACAAAGACATCACCGACTTCCAAGATCCCTGCCTTCGCGGCCTGCACGCCATCCCCCATTCCCGGGGCCAGCAACACCACCGTGGTGTCGGCCATGCCGGCGATCTCAATCTCGCTCTGGCCCACCCCGACAGTCTCGACCAAGATCACGTCGCAGCCCGCACCATCGAGCACCCGCAACGCCTGCGGTGTGGCCCCACTCAACCCGCCCAGGTGTCCTCGGCTCGCCATCGACCGGACGTAGACCTCCGGGTCCAGGGCGTGATCAACCATCCGGATCCTGTCGCCCAGCAGCGCCCCACCGGAAAACGGCGACGACGGATCGACCGCCAAGACCCCAACCCGTTTGCCTTGCTCGCGGAAGGCATGGACCAGCATCGTGGTGGTCGTCGATTTGCCCACTCCGGGGCTGCCGGTGAGCCCGATGATCCATGCCTGCCCGGTATGCGGTGCCAGCGCGGCCATGACGGCCGGCAGCGAGGGGTCTGCGTTCTCGACCAGGGAAATCAGTCGGGCGACGGACCTCGGCGACCCGGCGCGCGCACCCTCAACGAGCTCGGGGACATCGACCTCGCGTGATCGACGCATCACTGTCTTAGTTGGCGGCCGAGCAGCTGGGCACGCGGACGATCAGCGCCTCGCCCTGACCGCCACCACCGCAGAGCGCCGCTGCCCCGACGCCACCGCCGCGGCGCGCCAACTCCAGCGCCAAGTGAAGCGTGATCCGGGCCCCAGAGACGCCAATCGGGTGGCCGAGCGCGATGGCTCCGCCATTGACGTTGACCCGCTCCGGGTCCACCCCCAACTCGGCTGTGGAGGCCAAGCCCACAGCGGCGAACGCTTCGTTGATCTCGATGAGGTCTAGGTCGCTCGGCTCGATGCCTTCTTTGGCGCAGGCGGCCGCGATGGCTCGTGACGGTTGGCTCTGCAGGCTCGAATCTGGCCCGGCAACGACGCCGTGCGCGCCGATCTGGGCCAGCCAGGTGAGCCCGAGCTCGTCGGCCTTGGCCTCGCTCATCACCACGACCGCACACGCGCCGTCGCTGATCGGTGAGGCCGAGCCGGCCGTGATCGTCCCGCTTGGGTCGAAAGCGGGCCGCAACTTCGCGAGGCTTTCAACGCTGGTATCAGCACGGATGCCCTCGTCCGCCGAGAACAGCACTGGGTCGCCGCGTCGCTGGGGCACCGGCACAGCCACGATCTCGTCGTCGAAGATGCCACCCTCGCTTGCAGCGGCAGCGCGCTGGTGGCTGCGCACCGCGAACGCATCTTGGGTTTCGCGGGTGAAGGAGTGCGCACCCTCGGAGGCGTTGATGCCTTCGGTCAGGCCGCCCATGGCCTGGTCGGTGAAGACGTCCCACAACCCGTCGTGGGCCATGTGATCGCGCATCGTGACGTCGCCAAACTTGAAGCCCAACCGGCTCTTGTCGAGCATGTGTGGCGCGTTGGTCATCGACTCCTGGCCGCCCGCAACGACGATGTCGAACTCGCCGGCCCGGATCAGCTGATCGGCTAAAGCGATCGCATCCACCCCCGACAGGCACACCTTGTTGATGGTCAGGGCTGGCACCGACATCGGGATGCCACCGGCAACCGCGGCCTGTCGGGCGGGGATCTGACCAGCCCCAGCGGTCAGCACTTGGCCCATAATCACGTAGTCGACCTGATCCCCGGTGATGCCAGCCCTCGACAGAGCCGCCTCAATGGCGACACCGCCCAGCTCGGCGGCGGAGAAGTCTTTAAGAGACCCCAGCAAACGACCAATCGGGGTGCGTGCCCCGGCCACGATGACGGACATAGGCGCCACTGTATCGCCCGACGCTCACTGCATCTGCGCCGCGAAAGCCTCACCAGCGACGACCTCACCGGCCAGCACGGTGGCGCCCACCGACATCATCGCCAACGTCCTCGCTTGATCGGCGGGTGTGCCCTCGGCATACGGATTGTCGTCCAGCAGCACCACGTCTCCGCGAGCGCCGGCCTTCAAGCGCTGACCGTCAACGCTGGCCGCCAACGCTTGGGCGGGAATGAGTGCTTGCTCTTCGTGCCAGCCAGGCTCGTCCAACGGGCCGCGGTGCACAGCCGTGGCCATCGCTAGCCACGGGTCGAGGCGGGCCACCGGGGCATCAGAGCCCAACGTCACCGGTATGCCGGCGCGCAGCAACTCCGCCACCATGAACGTGCGCTCGGCTCGGTCGGGCCAGCACTGCTGGGTCACGCTTCGATCATCCAGCAAGTGGGCAGGCTGCACGCTCGCCGTCACCGGGAGTTTGGCCCATCGCGGTAGGTCATCGAGCCGCAGTAACTGTGCGTGCTCGACGGTGCCGGTGGCACCAGTGGCCTCGAAGACGTCGAGCACGGCACTGACCGCAGCGTCGCCGATCGCATGCAGCGCCGCGTGCAATCCGTGGGCGTGACCGCGGGCCACCAGTTCGATCATCTGCTCGACGCTGAGGTTGGCCTTGCCGGCCGGGTCGGCGAGCGCGGCGCCGTCGGCATACGGCTCGCAGCACCAGGCGGTGCGGGTGTTGAGCGACCCGTCCGAAATGATCTTTAGCGGACCCTGGGTGACCAGCCCATCGGTGCCGGGGATGACGGTGCCGGTCGACCAACCGAGGGCGATGATCTCCTCCAACCGGGCCGGGTAGACGCCCGTGCGCACCCGCAGCGGGCCTGCGCCGGCGGCATACCGAATCGGCCACTGCTCCCAGGGACGAGCAAATTCGAGGTCCACGATGCCGACGACGCCAAGCTCGCGGGCTCGTCGGATGGCCAAATCCATCGATCCTTCGGCCTCCTGCTGGGCCCCCGGCAGCTCATCGAGGCGGGCATAGACGTCGAACCACTCGTCCTCGGCGATGACGTCGTCGCGCCATGGCACCCCCAGCAGACTTTGAGCCGCAGTGTTGGCCCACCCGTGGTGGCAGTCCCCGCTGATCAGCACCACAGGGGTTTCGCCGGAGACGGCATCGAGTTCTGTAACGCTGGGCTGCTGCGCCCACTCGGCGCAGCGGTGACCAATTCCGGTGAGGATGCCGGTGGGCGTGTGGCCAGCCCCGGTGCGCAACGCATGGGTCACCAGGGCGCAGGCTTCGCCCACGCTGCCCACCGCGCTGGTGTCTAGGCGGGTGTAGGACATCGCCCACTGAGTCATGTGCACGTGTTGGTCCCACAGGCCCGGGATGGCCCACCTGCCCTCAGCTTCGAGAACAGGGATGCCTTGTGGTGGTGGGATCTGGCCGCTAGGGGCAACGCACTCGATGACCCCATCGCGGATCAGGATGTCGGCCAGCTCCTCGTGCGTAGGCCCTCCCGGGTCTTTGTCCTTCAGTGACACCAGACGAGCACTCTGCACCAACACATCAGCCATGAAAGGGAACCGTACGTGCTGTCGCCGGTTATCTCAGCCTGTCGCGGGTAATCTCAGCGCCATGACTGATGACTTCGCCGTGCTGGCCGTGGACCATGTGGGGATTGCCGTGCCCAGTCTGGAAGCGGCCATCGACTTCCATTGCTCAACGTTCGGTTTGGAGGTCACCCATCGCGAGATCAACGAGGAACAGGGGGTTGCTGAGGCCATGCTGTCTCCCGTGGGGTCGGCCGCTGGCGGGGCGGCCATCCAACTCTTGGCTCCGTTGACCCCTGAGTCCACGATCGCGGCGTTCATCGGTCGCAGCGGTCCCGGGCTACAGCAGTTGGCCTATCGGGTTGCCGACGTCGAGGCTGCTGCTGCGGCCCTGCGTTTACGCGGCGTCCGCGTCTTGTATGCCGAGGCCAAGGTCGGCACCGGCGGCAGCCTGATCAACTTCGCGCACCCTAAGGACACCGGCGGCGTCCTGATCGAGCTCGTCCAACCCGCCGACCCCGCCAAGTAGCACCAGCGGCCCCCAGCGCCACCGCGAACCACCACCGCGAAGCGATCCGCCACCTCCGCGGGCTACATACCGGTATGCGTGCGCCGATATTCACGCCGCAGCGCCGATCCCGGCGAGCGCTTAAACGCTAGTTGCGAGCGTCATCCACACCTTGACCTGTCCACAGCGGCCGAAAGCTGTGGCCACCATTACCGCCAGGCTCTCATCGTGGTTAAACGAAGCCTTGAAGCGTTCGAACTGCCTGGACAGCAGGGCGTGTCCTCACGTGCTCAGCTGTTGGAAACGGGGTGGACCTACTCGGCCATCCAGCACGCCCTCGCCACCTCGTGGCAACAACCCGCCCCCGGCGTCTTTCTGCCGCACCGGGGGCAACCGAGCCAAGAGCAACTTCTGGTGAGTGGGGCTCTCTGGGCTGGTCGGGGTTGCACCCTGACCGCCGGTGCAGCATTGGCGATATATGGGGCTCTACCCCTGGGCGCATACGCAACCGACTCGTCATCATCACGTGTGTTGACCTTTGTGGGAGGGGGTCGCCGGCACAGCGCTAACTGCCGGATCGCCCGTAGGACGCTCACCCGCTATATTCCACCGATTGGCCACCGCCGAGGCCCGCTTCTGGTCGCCGAGCCCGCCCGCGCGTTGGTGGACCACGCCCGATGGGATGGCACCACGAGCACGGATCTGGAGAGCCTGACGATCGCCTGCTTGCAACGGAACGTCACAACCGTCGATCTCCTGGAAGCCGCTCTGAGAACTGCAGCTCGACCCCATCTGGGCGCGGTCCGAGAAGGCCTACGCAATTTCCGTGACGGCGCCTGGTCTCGACCCGAAGCAACACTTCGCCACCTTCTGCTCGGCGAGCGCCTACCGCGGTTTGTTATGAACCACGGGCTGATAGATGCGGGTGGTGACCTGATCGGCATCCCCGATGCCTATTTCCCCGACCAGGGAGTCGTCATCCAGGTGCACTCGAAGGCGTATCACCAGGGGTGGGACAAGACAGGCAACGACCTCTGGGCGCAGACCGTCCAGCGAGACAACCGCTATACGGCTTCGGGGCTCGCCGTCGTTGCAGTGACTCCAACCACTTTGGCGCGCGAAGCGCGACCGTTCCTACGACAGCTGACCGAGACGTTGCGCCTCCGAGACGGACTGAGTTTCCCAGGGTTACACGTGCGATGCCCTCAAGCGTGCTCCGAAATTCACGCCACAGGGTCAATACCGGCGTGCGCTTGATTGCGCAGTGACGCTCAGCGGTGACCCAGGCGCCAACTAGCCGACGACGAGGGAGTCGTCGACCTCGGTGGGAAGTTCGCCGACGTCGGGTGCCACGATACCGACGATCTCATTCAGCGCGCGGCGCACCATCGTCTCGCCGACCCACAGATGCTTGCAGTCCTTGATGCCCTTGATCTCAATCTGAGTCAGCGGAGCAAAGCGCCTCCGCGCCTCGTCGGGCCTCAGGAAGTCGTCGAACTCCGGCACCAGCGCCACGATCGCCTTGCCAAAC
>JBBSKS010000024.1:0-20253 GCA_038256095.1 Actinomycetales bacterium
GCGGATGCAGGGGTTGTACGACGCGATCATTGCGGTTGCCGCTGCTCGGGAGGTCTCGACCATCGACCCGCCGGTGCTTGCCGTGCTTCGGCTGGGGACCCACCAGATCGTGAATATGCGCGTCCCGGCCCACGCCGCCGTTAACGCCAACGTGGCCTTGGCTAGGGGCGTCATCTCGCACGGAGCTGGCGGCTTCGTGAACGCGGTTCTGCGCCGGGTCACCGAGCGCGAGCCGGCAGAGTGGATCGCTGCGCTCACCGCGGATGCGCCCGACCCGCTCACCGCGCTAGCCCTCGAGCATTCGCACCCGGTCTGGGTGGTCCGTGCCCTCCGCACCGCGCTGCTCATCCACGCGGTAGGCACGCCGGAGTCGATCACCGCGGACCTCGCGGCATTGCTGAGCGCGCACAACACTCCGGGCCTGTTGACGTTGGTGGCTCGCCCGGGCCTTGCCGGCGAAGATGACCTTCCCAATGCCACCCCCTCGCCCGCCGCCCCGACCGCGTGGACGCTGCGCCACGGGGACCCCGGGGCACTGACCGCGATTCGCGACGGATCGGCGGCCGTCCAAGACGCCGGCTCTCAGCTGGTGGCCCTGGCGCTGCTCGGTGCCGACGTGAAGGATGATGCCGGTCAGTGGCTCGATCTTTGCGCGGGCCCTGGTGGCAAGGCGGGCCTGCTGGCGGCAGGTGCGCTGCACCGCGGGGCGCATCTGCGCGCCAACGAGGTGAGCGAGCACCGCGCCGAGCTGGTCCGACTTACCCTGCGTGCGGCAGTGGCCGCTGGTGCTGATGTTGAAGTCACGGTGGGGGACGGCATGGAGCTGGGGGAGCAAATGCCCGCTCACTTTGACCGCGTGCTGGTGGACGCCCCGTGCACCGGGCTAGGAGCATTGCGCCGACGCCCGGAGGCACGGTGGCGGCGCCAGCCCAGCGACCTCACCGGCCTGGCCCTTCTGCAGCGGGGCTTGTTGACCTCGGCATTACAGGCCACCCGGCCCGGCGGAGTAGTGGTCTACGCGACCTGCTCGCCCCACGTCGCCGAAACCACCATGGTCATCGAGGACGTCGCCAAGTCCTTCCCAAGCGTGCAGATCGAGGATGTGCGTTCGTTGGTCGTGGCCCGAGACGGCAGTGGATATACCGATCTCGGTCCTGGGCCCGGCGCTCAACTCTGGCCTCACCTGCACGACACCGACGGCATGTTCATGGCGCTTCTACGACGTACCTGAGGGCCCCGGGGTTGGCCGGGGCGACTACGCTGGCGAGCGTGGTTATGCAGATCAGTCCCAGCATCCTGTCCGCCGACTTCGCCAACTTGCAGCACGAGTTAGGTCGCATAGACGCCGCTGACTGGGCACACGTCGACGTGATGGACGGACATTTCGTGCCCAACCTCACTCTGGGCTTGCCCGTGGTTGAGGCCTTGGCCAAAGTCAGCCCCATCCCGCTAGACGCTCACCTCATGATCGAAGACCCCGATCATTGGGCGCCGCAGTATGCGGAGGCGGGTGCCAAGTCGGTGACCTTCCACATCGAAGCCGCACACGACCCCGTCGCCACGGCTCGCGCCATCCGAGCATGTGGCGCGAGGGCCGCCTTTGCCCTCAAACCTGGCACCCCGTTCGCTGCGTATGCCGACCTGTTGCCTGAGGTCGACATGGTCCTGGTCATGACGGTCGAGCCTGGCTTCGGTGGGCAATCGTTCATGGCCGACCAGATGCCGAAGGTCGCCGAGGTCGCTGCGGCCGCCAAGCGGGTGGGTTCGGACGTCTGGGTGCAGGTCGATGGGGGAGTGTCGACCAGGACCATCGAGCAGTGCGCCGCAGCCGGAGCCGATGTCTTCGTGGCAGGATCGGCCGTCTACGGCGCCGACAACCCCGGGCTGGCCATCAATGAGCTCCGAGCCTTAGCCCAACAGCACTCGCACGAGCACTGATCCGTCATGGCAGCCAAGAAGTCCGCCCCGACCGGAGGGACGGCATACGCGCCCTTCACACCGCGTCGCGGTGCGTGGATGGCCCGGGCCTGCGCCCTAGCCTGCGTGCTGGCGTTCACGTTTCTCGCGCTGACGACTCCTGGAACGGGGGAGGTCGGTTGGAGTGTGCCCGACCGCGTGATGACGGTCGTTTTCGGCTGTGCCCTCGGTGCGTTGCTGCTGCGCTTCGCCTCGCTCCGGGCGGTTCCAACCCCCAAGGGACTGCGGATTAGGAATTTGGTCCGATCAACCGACCTGGAGTGGGCCAGCATCGTCAACGTGGGGTTCTCCGGGGGATCGCCGTGGGTGGTCCTCGAGCTCAGCGACACCGAAGAAGTCGCGGTGATGGCCATCCAGCGCTCCGACGGTGCTTTCGCCGCGCGCGAAGCGTCTCGACTTGCGGCTTTGGTGGCGCACCATTCCGCAGCGTCGCCCCATCTCTAGGTCGCCCCTTCGCTAGATCGCACGGGTGTAGCCGGCCGGTCCGCGCTTAGTCCGTTTTGTTATCGCGTGGGCCCGGGTCCAGATCGGTGCGGGTCATGGGGACGCGTGCGATCGCCTCCGCCGCGGAGAGCCCAGTCAGCCGAAGCAGGTCGACCACCGTGGAGCGGACTTGGGCACGCATCACTTCTGCCGACAGGCCTGCATTTCGCACGGACCATGTGGACCGCCGGGCGAGATTGACCAAGTCCTCGCGTGCCTGGAGGGCGTCACGCCCCTGCGCCAACTCGTCCGAGATGTATGCCGCCGCCAGGGCCAGTTCGTCCACCAGATCGATGTAGGTGTCCGGCATGTGCTCACCCTCGATGATGCACACCTCGGCGCGCCGGATGAGCACTCGGACGTTGCGGATGGCCAGATCGAGGGGGAAGAGCAAGTCGTCGATGATTTGCACGCTGCTGCGCTGCCTGCGGCGCAGCGGGGCGACCCGGGCCAAGGCCAGTCCCTCGGCGGCTGCCTCTTCAAGGTCGGCCATTTCGGGTTGCAGGTCGCGGGCCGCGTCCAACGCTGCGGCCACCGTTTCGGCGTCGCGCTCTCGCAGACCCACGGCGCACTGTCCTAGCGCCAGCGCGAAGTGCTCGATGACGGCTGCTGCCTTTTCCCTTGGTCTGCGCAGGGGTGAGCCAGAGGGGGCCGCGACTGTGATGATCACCGCGACGATCCCGCCGACCACGGCGTCGATCCATCGCCCAAAGGCCTGCCCGTCGCTGGTGATCAAGGTCGCCACGATGACGCCCTGCGTGCCGGCTTGCAGCATCAGCAGTTGGCCAGCTCCCGCGAGAACGGCCAGGGTCATCGCCACGATGCAGACGGCGGCAATCTGCCAGATCCCAACCCCGAAGTAGCTGACGAAGACGTCGCCGACCAGCACTCCGATAGCCACGCCCACCGTCAACTCGAGCGCGCGGCGGACCCGATTGCCGTAGTTCAAGCCCAGACAGATCATGGCCGTCACGGGGGCAAAGAAGGGCATCGGGTGATTCAGCAGGTCGTGCGCGACGAACCAGGCCGCAGCCGCGCCGAACGCTGCCTGCACAATGATGGGCAACCGTGATTGAAGCCGCTCACCTCTGCGCGCCCAGGCCTTCCCCGAAAGGCGCACCCCCAGCAATCGCCCCATGGTGGTGACAAACGCGCGCAGGTAGTCCTTCACCCGGCGGCCTTGGCCGGTGAGAAGACCTCGTGGGTGAGGTCAAACCCGTAGGGCGCTGCCGGATAGGCGTCGGCACCGAAGAGCGCGTCTTCCTGGGCCGCCCATTGTGCTGCGAACGGCGCGTAATCGCCCTGGCCGTCACGTGCACAGGCGCGATCCATGCGCAGCGCCGCCGGTGCGTGGGCCCACACCGTGAGGGCGAACGCGTCACGGCGGGCATGCGCTGTCGAGCCGACTCCTTCAACGATCACGACATCGGACTCAGGGATGGTCACGACAGCGCCCGGCGCCTGGGCAGCCCAATCCCAGCGTTGGTATGTCGCCGCGCGCCCAGCCGCCAGCGGCTCGACGATGTCGTCGGGCAGGCTGCGAACCGCTTGTTCAAGACCGTCCCAGCCGGGATAGATCTCGTCCATCGAGACGACACAGACCTCGGCTCCGGCCGCTCTCAGCGCCGCGGCTACTTCCGCGGCGAGGTGAGTTTTGCCCCCACCGCTGCGGCCATCGATGGCTACAAGTGTCGGTGGGGCATGGTCACGGACGAGCGCTCTGGTCGCTAAAATTCGCGCGGCGATGTGTTCTGGCCCCAGGGCGTCATCAGCGATGAGCGTGCCTCATGCCGCCTCGATCGCGGATGTGAAGGTCGCCACGTCGCTGACGTCACCAAGCACCTCGACGATGCAGTTGCTGCGGCGTCCGAAGGCGTGCAGGAGCAACTCGACCGGTGTCCCTTCAAGGATCACACTGCCATGGCCCGTGGCTGGCCTTTTCAGAGCCGCGCGACCCCAGCCGGCCGCTACTGCGACCACCCCGACAGGGGAGGTCCGGTAGAACAGTCGGCCCCCACGGCGCAACAACGTCCATGCGGCGTCCATGGTGTCGGTGGCGTGGGTGGTCTCGGGGCCAGAGGGGCCCTCATTTCCGTTCTCGCTGGCACGAACGATGTCTTCGGTATGGATGAGGAACTCCGCGAGATTCATCACGCGCTCTATGGGCGCGAAGGCGGCCGGTGACCAGCGAGGAGGACCGGATCGCACGCGGTCCACAAGGTCGGCGAACGGCAGTGCCGCTAAGTCAGACCGCACCGACTCGGCATGCGGGGCCAGCGGGGGTAGCACCATCGCGAGCGCCGCGTCGGGCCGAGAGTCGCGGACGACGAGGTGCACGAGCAGGTCGCGGACCGCCCATCCTTCACACAGGGTCGGGGCGTCGGGGCCAGCCGCCAACGCAGCATCGCAGAGGGCGTGGCGGTGTCGTTGAGCCAGAGTCATGGGTTCCATCCAAACACCTCGTCAGGGAGAACTCCTGAGCGCAGCCTCGGAACGAACGGATCGACACTTATCCCATGGCTCCGCGCGGGCACGTCTGACCCTCGTGCGACCATGAGAGCTCTTTGCGCTTGTATGCCGTCTATGGCGTCGCGCTCCATGCCGCTGGGAAGGCCGTGCACCACGATGAGTACCGGCTCAACCACCGCACCGCCGACTCCGCCTCGTGCCAGCGGCGCGGTGTTGCGCCAGGGGTTCGCCATCATCTGGACCGGGGCGAAACAGCAACCGTGGTGGCTCTCTGGCGCTGTCGTGGGCGCAGTGCTGTGGGCCGGCGCGACCGTGGCCACAGCGTGGGCAGTGGGCTATCTCACCGATACCGTGATCGCCCCGGCTATTGACGCTCGAGCGGTCACCACCGGTGGTCTGTGGACGATCTTCTGGGTCCTCGCTGCCATCTTGGTCGTCAACGTCATCGGCGTCATCCTCCGCCGGGTGATGGCTGGGGTCGCCGGCTTCAATTTGCAGGCGCTGTATCGCCAACGGGTCACCCGCCAATACCTCCGCCTGCCGCTGACGTGGCATCACCGTCACCCCTCCGGCCAATTGCTTTCCAACGCGCACTCCGACATCGAGGCGACCTGGCAGGTCTTCAATCCGCTCCCCATGGCGCTGGGCGTCGTGGTCATGCTGTTCATCGCCGGTGGCCAGATGCTCTCGGTCGATCCGTTCTTGGCTCTGGTCGGGCTCTTGGTGTTCCCAGCACTGTTTGCGGCCAACCTCGTCTACCAACGGGCGATGTCTCCTAAGATCACTCGGGCCCAACAGTTGCGGGCCCAGGTCAGCGAGGTGGCGCACGAATCGTTCGAGGCGGGGCTCGTCGTCAAGGCGATGGGACGCGAAGAGCACGAGAGCGAGCGATTCACCTCCGTCACCAACGTGTTGCGCGATTCACTGATCGACGTAGGTCGCACGCGCGGTGTTTTTGAGCCCGCGATCGACGCCATCCCGACGCTCGGGACCTTGGCCGTCCTAGGAGTCGGCACAGCGCGCGTGGCCTCGGGCGATGTCGACGCCGCAGACGTAGTGCAGATTGCCTACCTTTTTTCGATCCTGGCCTTTCCGGTGCGTGCGCTCGGATGGGTGTTGGCCGAGATCCCACGCTCGGTGGTTGGCTACCGGCGGGTCGACTCGGTGCTGACTGCCGGTGGCTCGATGGAGTTTGGGCAGGCGCACTTAGCGCTCGGCGGCGAAGTCCGTGCCGAGTCCCGGGACGTCGATTTTGCCTACCGGATCGATACCAGCGCGGCGAGCGAACAGTGGGGGCAGGAATTAGCGCCAAACGCCGGGCAGCCGAGCATCGAACTGGTGCCGGTCATCCATGGCGTGAGCCTCGACATACCCGCTGGGTCAACGACGGCACTGGTCGGACCGACAGGCTCCGGCAAGTCGACCCTGACCCAGCTCAGCGTGCGCCTTGTTGATCCGGACCGTGGCGCGGTCACTCTCGACAACGTTGACTTGCGCAGTGTGCGCGCCGGGGGAGTCACTGACGTGGCTGCGCTGGTGAGTCAGCAAACGTTCATGTTTGACGACACCGTCGCCGCCAATGTGGCGCTGGGCGGCGACTACACACGGGCCCAGATCGCCGATGCCATCGAGATCGCTCAGGCCACGCGCTTCGTCGCTGACCTTGCCGACGGAATCGACACCGTGGTGGGCGAGCGCGGCGGGATGCTGTCGGGCGGGCAGCGCCAGCGGATCGCCCTAGCCCGGGCCATTGTGCGCTCACCTCGCTTCTTGGTGCTCGACGATGCCACCAGCGCCATTGACCCTTCGGTGGAGCAAGACATCCTGGCCGGTGTGCAGTCCGCGTCGGACGGAATGACCGTGCTGCTGGTGGCCTACCGAATGGCGACCATCTTGCTGGCCGACCGCATCCTGTATATCGAGGCGGGGCGGATCGTCGATGAAGGCAGTCACGATGAACTGCTCGCCCGATGTCCCGGATATATAAACGTGGTCCAGGCCTACGCCCGTGAGTCCGCCGAGCGTGCGGCCGTGCGCGCGCAGGAGGTCACGCTATGAGCGCCAAAAGCCCAACTAACCCGCCCGGCCCCCACGATCCCAACACGATCCAAGGGGGAAGTCGGATCGGCGAAAGCTCTCAACTATCCACGATGGCCACCCTGCGGCGCGGACTCGAATTGTCCCCAGAGTTGAAACAAGGGTTGCTCGTCACGGTCGTTCTGGCTGTGGTCGCGACGCTGGGACGAGTGCTGATTCCCTTCGTGGTCCAGCAGACCACCGACAACGGCATCATGGCCGAAGGTGGGCCCGACGTGGGCTTCGTGTTGGGGGCCATCGCCCTAGCCGCGGCGGCGATCGCGTTCACCAGCGTGGCGCAGTACCTCGTCAACCTGCGCCTGTTCACTGCTGCCGAAAAGGGTCTCGCCACCCTGCGCATTCGGGCGTTTCGGCACATCCACGACCTCTCCGTGCTCACCCAAAGCACCGAACGCCGTGGCGCGTTGGTCTCCCGCGTGACCAGTGACGTCGACACCATTTCCATGTTCGTTCAGTTCGGCGGATTGATGCTGCTGATCTCGACCGCCCAAATTGCCCTCGCGAGTGTGCTGATGGTGGTCTACAGCCCCATCCTGGCCGGGGTCGTCTACCTCTGCTTCCTCCCGCTGGTGCTCCTCATCCGCCGCTTCCAACCGGCACTGGGCCGGGCCTACGGGGTGGTCCGGGTCCGGGTGGGCGACATGCTCGGATCCATCTCCGAGTCGGTCGTGGGCGCCGTAGCGATCAGGTCCTATGGGGTCCAGGAGCGCACGCAATCACGCATCGACGCCGCCATCGATTCCCATCGACGCAGTGCGATCTATGCTCAAGCGCGCTCGGTGTTGGCGTTCGTCTCCGGGCAAGCGTTCGCCGGTCTGACCCTGGCGATAGTGCTAGTGGTCGGCACCGTCCTCGCCTCACGTGGGTCGTTAACCCTCGGCGAGTTGCTGGCCTTTCTCTTTCTGGTCAACCTCTTCACGCAGCCCGTCCTGATGGCCACCGAGATCTTCAACGAGATGCAGAATGCGGTAGCCGGGTGGCGCCGCGTGATCGGGATTATCGACACGCCCGCCGACGTGGGCGACCCTGGCGAGGCGGGCATCACTCAGGCGCGCGGCCCGATCACCGTGGACTTCTCCGACGTCGGCTACTCCTACCCCGGAGGTGAGCCCGTCTTGGCGGGCGTCACCGTGCGGGTCGAGCCGCGCAGTCGCGTCGCGATCGTGGGGCAGACGGGGTCAGGTAAAACCACGATGGCCAAACTGCTGACCCGGCTGATGGACCCCACGCAGGGGCAGATCACCATTGACGGCGACCCACTCGCGCAGGTGAGTTTTGCGTCGTTGCGAGCTCGGGTGGTGATGGTGCCCCAGGAGGGCTTCTTGTTTGACCAACCCCTGCTGGAGAATATTCGCTATGGGCGACTCGCCGCCACCGACGACGACGTGGCCTTGGCAATGACCGAGCTGGGTCTCGACGCCTGGGTTAGCGGCTTGCCGCACGGCCTGCATACCGAGGTCGGGCAACGCGGTGAGTCCCTGTCAGCAGGCGAGCGCCAACTCGTGGCGATCGCTCGCGCCTACCTCGCCGACCCTGACCTGCTTGTGCTTGACGAAGCCACCAGCGCCGTTGACCCGGCCACGGAGGTCCGGATCCAGCGTGCGCTGGAGGGGCTGAGCGCAGGGCGGACGTCGGTGGCTATTGCCCACCGCCTCTCCACCGCGGCTGCCGCGGACGTCGTCATCGTGGTGGATAAGGGGGCGGTCGTGCAGGTCGGGCCACACGACGAGCTCGTTGAGCAGCACGATGGGGTCTACGCGGCGATGTTCGCCTCGTGGTCTGCCCAGCACACCACTCACACTGCAGCGGAGTCTCACTCATGACCAGAATTGCGTCGTTCGCCCTTTTGATCGGCGGTCTTGTTGCCGCCATCACCGGCGGGCGCGTCTGGGTGCGCTTCACCGTTGATGACCCCGTCTTGGGCCCCAGTGCACGCGCCGCGAGTGGGTATGCCGTCAGCTCGGCCCTATCGGCGGCCTGCATCGTCGCTTTGGCCGCTGGGTTGGCCGCGCTGTTGACCCGTCGTAGCCCCCGCACCGTTGCGCTGCTCGTCCTGGCCGTGGACGCAGGGTGGGGCAGTTGGTTGACGTTGCGGGTGCTGCGCGACCCGGCGCGGGCGCTGTCGACATCGGGGTCGCCCGACTTGGGCCTGACCGCCACCGGCGAATTGAGCGCTCAAGGAGCGCAAACCACCTTCTACGTTTACGTGTTCTTTGCTGCCGCGCTCGTCGCGGCGTGCGCTGCTCTCGTCGTCGCAGTGACCACCAGGGTTCACTCTGGCCGTGCGCCTGCAGATTCTTCGGCACCGCGAGCTCAGGCCGCGCAGGGTCGGGCCAAACCGGCAAAATTCCTGTCTGCCGCAGAACGCGAACGCCGAGCGAGCGCCGCTGCTTGGGACGATCTGAGCCGGGGAAACGACCCGACGACGACTGGCCCCCAGGAGAGTGTGGAGGACAGTGACCATGCGTCAAAGCCGCCGGGTTCCCTCAACTAGCGCCGACTGCTGGCACACTGGGGCGCCAGTGTTGAATCGAGCAAGGAGAATGACGTGGAAGACGAGTTCGGGCACGGCCACAGCGTCGCAGCATGGGCAGGGGTGGGCATTCTCATCGTTGCGAGCACGCTCATCGCGGTGGGCCAGTTCTTCACGATCATGTGGTGCACTTGGCTCGGCGTGGCTTTGTGCTTTGTCGGCATCATCGCCTGGGTCGCGCTCGACCGTGTTGGCTACGGCGAAGATGTGCACGCCGCACACGACCACCAAGACGCGTAGGGCAGTCCTGTTCGGCGGCCGCGCAGCGTTAGGCTGAACGGGTGGCAAGCGTCTTAGAGCAGATCATCGATGGGGTCCGGCTAGACCTCGCACAACGCCGGGCCGACACCTCGCTGGGCGAGCTTCGCCAGCTGGCAGCGCTGGCGCCGCCAGTGATAGATGCCCTTGCTGCCCTGAAGGCCGACCAGAGCGTGCACGTGATCGCGGAGATCAAACGCTCCAGCCCCTCAAAGGGAAAACTCGCACCCATCACCGATCCTGCTTCGTTGGCCTCGTCCTACGCAGCGGGCGGAGCCAGTGTCATCAGCGTGCTCACGGAAGAGCGGCGTTTCGGCGGAAGCCTCGCCGACCTGGCAGCGGTGCGCGCCGCCGTCGACATCCCGGTCCTACGCAAAGACTTCATCGTCGAGGACTACCAGATATGGGAGGCCCGAGCTTGGGGCGCCGACCTCGTGCTCCTCATCGTGGCCGCGCTCGACGATCAGCAGCTGGCTCGTCTTTTTGCGGTCGTCGAAGAGGTGGGTATGCACGCGTTGGTCGAGGTCCACGACGAGGCAGAGGTCGCTCGTGCTGTCGCGGTCGGGGCTCGCATCATGGGGGTGAACGCTCGGGATCTGCGCACGCTGGACGTGGATCGCGCGACGTTCGCTCGCCTGGCTGCCGGCATACCCGCTGGCGTGGTCACCATCGCCGAATCAGGCGTTCGTGGGCCAGACGACGTGGCCGACTACGTTGCCCAAGGCGCTAACGCCGTGCTCGTCGGCGAAGCGTTGGTGACCGGGGATGACCCTGCACACACCCTTGAACAATTCTTCGCCGCGGGACATCGCGGCGCTACGCACCAGAGAGGACGCCGATGAGCACCACCACCAACCCCACCCTCATTACGTCGAGCCCGACCGCCGATCTGCCCGGGCGATTCGGGGCGTTCGGCGGGCGTTACGTGCCTGAAGCGCTCGTCGCGGCCCTCGATGAGCTCGATGGAGCGCGCATCGCCGCGACGGCTGACCCCGCTTTTGCCGCCGAGCTCGACGCGCTGCACCGCAACTACACCGGTCGACCTAACCCGCTCACCGAGGCAGTCCGCTTCGCCGAGCACGCTGGCGGCGCACGGATCTTCCTCAAGCGCGAAGACCTCAACCACACCGGTTCGCACAAGATCAACAACGTGCTCGGCCAGGCCCTGCTGACCAAGCGCATGGGCAAAACTCGCGTGATTGCCGAGACCGGGGCGGGGCAGCACGGGGTCGCCGCCGCGACAGCCGCGGCGCTGATGGGCCTCGAGTGCACCGTCTACATGGGCAAGAAGGACACCGAGCGCCAAGCGCTGAACGTGGCCCGGATGCGCCTTCTGGGCGCCGAAGTCATCCCGGTCACCCACGGCAGCGCGACGCTAAAGGACGCCATCAACGAGGCCATGCGCGACTGGGTCACCAACGTCGAGCGCACTCACTACATGCTGGGCACGGTGACCGGCCCGCACCCCTTCCCGACGATGGTGCGCGACTTCCATTCCATCATCGGGAACGAGGCCCACGAGCAGATCCTCGCCGCGACCGGACGACTGCCGGACGCGATCTGCGCCTGCGTCGGCGGTGGCTCTAATGCCATCGGGATCTTCCACCGCTTCATGGACGAGCCCTCAGTGCGACTGATCGGCCTCGAGGCCGGCGGCGACGGTGTGGAGACCGGTCGTCACGCGTCGCGGTTCTCCACCGGCACACCTGGGGTGTTGCACGGGGCGGCGACCTACTTGATGCAGGACGAGGACGGCCAGACCCTGGACTCACATTCGGTCTCCGCGGGGATGGACTACCCGTCCGTCGGCCCTGAGCACGCCAGCCTATTTAGCGCCGGTCGTGCGGAGTACTACCCGGTGACCGACACCGAGGCGATGGACGCCTTCTCGCTGCTGTGTCGCACCGAGGGCATCATCCCGGCGATCGAATCTGCGCACGCCCTTGCGGGAGCCCTGCGGATCGGCAAAGAAACGGGGGAAGGCTCGATCATCCTGGTCAACCTGTCCGGTCGGGGTGACAAAGACGTCGACACGGCGGCTCGATGGTTTGACGTCATCGACGGCCAAGACCTCGTCCATGCCGAGGAAATCAAGGCGGCAGAGCCTGTCGCCGAAGCCGAGGGGAGTGGCTGGTGAGCACCGCACTTGAGGCTGTTTTTGCCCGATGCAAGACCGAAGAGCGGGCGGCGCTGGTCGCCTACCTCCCGGCGGGATATCCCGACCAGGAAGCCTCGGAGAAGGCCGTCGGCGACCTAGCCCGCGCGGGAGCCGACATCGTCGAGGTCGGCGTGCCTTACTCCGACCCGCTGATGGATGGACCCGTCATCCAGGACGCGGCCGACCAGGCCCTCGCGGCAGGCTTTCGTTTTGCCCACCTGCTTCGCTGTGTGCAAGCGGTTGCCGATGCGGGCGCAGTGCCAGTCGTGATGAGCTATTGGAATCCAGTGCTCCGATATGGCCCCGGTAGGTTTGCCCGCGACCTGGCCGCGGCCGGTGGGGCTGGTCTGATCACCCCCGACCTGATCCCCGACGAAGCGGGTGCCTGGATCAGCGCCGCAGCCGGGCACGGGGTCGACCCCATCTTCTTGATCGCTCCATCATCGACGGACGAGCGATTGTCGATGACCATGAACGCGTGCCGAGGCTTCGTGTATGCCGCCTCGACCATGGGCGTGACCGGTGCTCGCGCCGCGGTGGGCGGGGGAGCGCAAGCATTGGTGTCTCGTGCGCGTGGCGTCAGCGACCTGCCGGTCTGTGTCGGCTTGGGCGTGTCCACCGGTGACCAGGCCGCTGAGATTGCGGCGTTTGCCGACGGCGTCATCGTCGGGTCTGCTCTCGTGAGCGCCTTGGGCGCCGACCCCAGTGGACGGGCGCTAACGACCCTGACCAGCGAGCTGGCCGAAGGTGTCCGCAGGAAGTGAACACGAGATCATTCGCGACACGGCACTGACTGCCGCTGGCCTGTGGCTCGTGCTTCGTCCGCGCACCCTGTTTTCCGTGGACGGCTTGTAGAACAAGTCCGTGCCCCAAGAGAGGAACCTCTGAGCTATGCCGCGTCCCCCCGCACCGAAAGCTAAGGCCGCTCCGACCGTTAGTGGACCACCGATAGGTTTGATCGGCGTGGTGGCCGCTCTGCTGGTCGTGATCGTCGCGATGTTGGTTTATCTCATGTCGCGCACCGAGAGTCTCCAGGCATCAGGGGGCGAGAACTCGTTGCCCGAGGGTGGGGGATTGGTGCTTAACCCAGAGGTCGCCGACGACGTGCCTGCGGTGCACATCTATGAAGACTTTCAGTGCCCCTTCTGCGGCCAGCTTGAAGCGGCTTCTGGTGAGGCCATCACCTCGGCGGCCACGGCCGGCGATATCAAACTGACCTATACCTTTATGTCCTTCCTCGACGGCAATTTGCGCAACGACTCATCTTCGCGGGCCGCGAACGCCGCCGTATGCTCAGCCGACGCTGACCAACTGAGCGGGTTCGTGACCAGCCTGTTCGCCCGTCAGCCGGTCGAAGAAGGAGTCGGCTACGAAGACCAAACCTTCTTTGACGCCGCTCGCGAAGCGGGCATTGAGGGCGACGCGCTGGACACGTTTACCGCGTGTGTCGAATCGAACAAGTATTCTGCCTACGTGAGTGATATGCAGGAGCGCTCAACCAGGGATGAGGTCACGTCGTCCCCGGTAGTCACGATCGACGGTGAGCCCATCAGCAACGAAGCGTTGACCGCTTTGTTGCAGGACCCCACCTCATTCCAGGATCTGATTGCGAGCCAGCAATGATCTTCGAGGTGGGTGCGGCGCTTCCCATGGCGCTACCCAGCCCAGAACAGGGTGTGTGGTATCTCGGGCCGGTACCGATCCGGGCCTACGCCTTCTGCATACTGGCGGGCATTCTGGTAGCCATTTGGATCTCTTTCCACCGCATGCGTGCCCGTGGCGGAACCGGCGAGGAGATCTACGACGTCGCCGGATGGGTCGTCGGTTTCGGAATCGTCGGTGGTCGCCTTTATCACGTCATCTCGTCGCCGCGGCCGTACTTCGGGGAGAACGGCAACCCGATCGACGCCTTCAAGATATGGGAAGGTGGACTCGGCATCTGGGGGGCCGTGGCACTGGGGGCGCTGGGCGCATACATCGCTTGTCGACGGCACGACTACAGCTTCCTAGACATCGCCGACTCGATCGTCCCGGGGCTGCTCGTGGCCCAGGCCATGGGCAGGTGGGGCAACTACTTCAACAACGAGCTGTATGGCGGTCCCTCCACCGCTCCCTGGGCGCTCGAGATTCACCAGTGGAACGCTGCGACCGGTAGCGCTGTCCTCGATGAATCTGGGGCAGCAGTGGTCCTGGGCACCTTTCAGCCGACCTTCTTGTTTGAGTCGTTGTGGGTGCTCATTGTTGCCGCCGTCATCATCGTGGCCGACCGGCGGCACCGCTTCGCCCGTGGGCAAGTTTTCGCTCTTTATCTCATGGGGTACACGCTGGGGCGATTCTTCATCGAGCTGGCGCGTACCGATCCGGCCGAGATCGTTTTCGGCCAGCGGGTCAACGTGTGGGTCTCGCTGGTGATCTTCGTTCTGGGCGCGGTGATGTACGTCTGGCGGGCCAAGCGCGCTGACTTCCCTCCGCGCGGGTCTGCGCACCTCGACGAGCCCGATTCAGAGCCGGAACACGCAGGGGAATCGGTTACATCTTGAGCGGGCCGACGCATAGAATGTAGATCATGCGTCGCGCCAAGATTGTCTGCACACTCGGCCCTGCTGTCGACACCCAAGACCAGGTGACTGCCCTGGTTGAAGCGGGGATGGACGTCGCCCGCCTCAACATGTCGCACGGCGACCACTCGGAGCACCAACGTCGCTACGACCTGGTGCGAAAGGCCGGGGATGACGTCGGGCGCGCAGTGGCGGTCCTGGCTGACCTTCAAGGGCCGAAGATCCGGACCGCCCGTTTCGCGGATGGTCCGATCACGCTGTCCGTCGGGCAACGCTTCGTCATCACCACTCGCGATGTGCCCGGAGACCAAGACGAAGTAGGCACGACCCACCGCCACCTACCCGATGACGTCGAACCCGGCGACGAACTGCTGATCGATGACGGCAAGATCCAGTTGAAGGCCGTTGAGGTCACCGACACGGACGTCATTACTGAGGTCGTTATCGGCGGCGAGGTCTCAAACAACAAGGGCATCAATTTACCCGGCGCCGCAGTGAGCGTGCCGGCGCTGAGCGAGAAAGATGCCGACGACCTTCGCTGGGCGTTGCGTGCTGGGGCCGACCTCATTGCCTTGTCGTTCGTGCGGTCTGCGGACGACCTCGTGGACGTGCACGCCATCATGGAAGAGGTCGGCATTCGCCGTCCCGTGATCGCCAAGGTAGAGAAGCCGCAGGCCGTCGACAATCTCGAAGGAATCGTTAAGGCATTCGACGCGATCATGGTCGCCCGTGGCGACTTGGGCGTCGAGTTGCCGTTGGAGCAGGTCCCGCTGGTGCAGAAGCGCGCCGTGGAGATGGCTCGTCGCAACGCCAAGCCAGTCATCGTCGCGACCCAGGTATTGGAGTCGATGATCACCAATGCTAGGCCCACCCGCGCCGAGGCCAGCGACTGCGCCAATGCCGTGCTCGACGGGGCTGACGCCATCATGCTGTCGGGGGAGACCAGCATCGGTAAGTGGCCGATCAAAGCGGTCGAGACCATGGCCACCATCATCGAGAACATTGAAGAACAGGCCCTGGATCGCATCACACCGTTAGGCAGCAAGCCGAAGACGACAAGCGGCGCGGTGACGCGTGCGGCCGCAGATATCGCGGCACTGTTGAAGGTGTCCTTCATGGTCACGTTCACCCAGACCGGCGACTCAGCGCGCCGGATGTCGCGGCTTCGCTCGGCAGTGCCCATGTTGGCTTTCACGCCACTCGCAACCACCCGCTCTCAGCTCGCCCTCTCGTGGGGAATCGAGACCTTTCTCACGCCCTATGTTGAGCACACCGACGAAATGGTGATGCAAGTCGACGAAGCGCTCCTGCGCGAAAAGCGTTGCAAGGAAGGCGATTTGATCGTTATCGTTGCTGGTTCGCCACCTGGTGTGCCCGGGTCAATCAACGCGTTGCGCATCCACAAAGTGGGCGACGCGGTGTTCGGTCGGGCCAACGCTTACGCTCGGCTACGTAAGGACACTGACGGGCGTATATGATCTTCCTGCCCTAGGCCGGGGTGGTGGAATGGCAGACACGGAGCACTCAAAATGCTTTGCTCGAAAGGGCGTGCGGGTTCGAATCCCGCTCCCGGCACACTTAAAGGATGCAGATGACTGAACACCCCTCAATTGACGCTGAGTCAGCCCTCGCGGGTCTGGAAATATCGGCACCGAGTGAGACAAAGAAGCACCGCATTGTGGTGGCTGAGGACGAAGCCCTCATCCGGATGGACCTCACGGAAATGTTGGTCGAGGCGGGTCATGAGGTGGTTGGGCAGGCCTCCGATGGCGCACAGGCGGTAGAGCTGGCGCGTGAGTTGCGCCCTGACCTCGTGGTGATGGACGTCAAAATGCCGGTGATGGACGGTCTGACGGCCGCCGAGATTGTCGGCCGCGAGGGCCTAGCCGCAGTCGTCATGCTGACCGCCTTCAGCGACAGCACCCTGGTCGAGCGTGCGGCCGAGGCCGGCGTCATGTCCTATGTGGTCAAGCCCTTTGCGTCGCACGATGTCCTGCCCGCGCTCGAGATTGCGGCCGCGCGATGGCAGCAGCGAGTTGCCTTGGAAGCCGAAGTCGCCGACCTCTCAGACCGGCTCGAGACGCGTAAGCGCCTGGACCGCGCCAAGGGGTTGCTAATGACGAAGTTGAAAGTCACCGAAGCGGAAGCCTTCCGGTGGATTCAGAAGGCCGCCATGGACCGCCGCATGTCCATGCGTGAGGTTGCAGATGCCGTGGTCTCGGGGATGGACACCAAGTAACACACCCCCAGAGTGCGGGCGTCTGTGGGCCTTAGGCCACGATCGCGCTGACGACGGCCACTGCGAGCGGGGCAACTAGCAGGGCCGGCAGCAAATCCGCGACAGGCACCTCACGCACCCGCAGAAGGCGTAGTGCCAGTCCGATCAAGAGCAATCCGCCAACGGCGCTCAAAGCGGCGACCTGTGCTTCGGAAATGACCGAGCCGACGGCGATCCCGAGCAACGTCAGCAGGCCTTGCACCACCAACACGGACACAGCAGAGAACAGGACCCCCAGTCCGAAGGACGCAGCGAAGGCCATAGCCGCGAAGAGGTCAAGGCTCGACTTGAGCACCAATTGATCGATGCCGCGGCCAAGCCCATCGGACAGTGAGCCCAAGATGGCCAGGGGCCCCACACAAAACAGCAATGAAGTGCTGAGCCATCCCTCGATAAATCGTTCCCGCGGGCTCACCCCATCGACTGCCGCACCGACGCTGGCGGCCGGGCTCAGCCTGGCGGCATACCGCTGCACGACCCCCGCGAGTGAGGCAAGTCGCTCTTCAAGACGCAAAAGCGAACCGGCGATGCCGCCGATCAAGAGCGAGGCAAGCACCACCAACACCGGCACCCCGGTGCCCACGGCTACCTCCAGATCCGGGGACGTGACCTGGTATGCCGATAGGGCTGCAACCAACAAGGTCACCAGACCGAGCGCGTCGGTCACGACTGACTGCACCCGCTCCGGGAGCCGGTGACCGAGCGCCATACCGAGACCGCCGCCGGCCACAATCGCCACGACGTTGATCACGGTGCCCAGACCTGGAAAAGCGCTATCCACAGGTGCGAGGGTATGCGCCCGCGCGCCTAGACGTTCACCGCGTCACTAGGCGTCAGCGGATTTCGGGGGCCGAGCCCGCAGCGCGCACGTCAAGCGCGCGGTGCAGACCCGGTCGCCAGCCTCGTCGCTGATGACGATCTCGTAGCAAGCGATAGCGCTGCCCAGTCGAAGTGGCGTGGCCACACCAGTGACGATCGCCGGGGGACGCACGGCCTTGTGGTGCGTCGCGTTGATGTCGACCCCGACGGCGGCTCGACCGGGTCCGGCGTGCAACATGGCGGCGATGCTGCCCACCGTCTCGGCGAGCACGACGCTCGCGCCTCCGTGCAGCAGGCCGTAAGGCTGCGTGTTGCCGTCGGCAGGCATGGTCGCGACCACCCGATCGGCGCTAGCGTGCGTGACCTTGATACCCATTCGCTCGATCAGCGTGCCGGTGGCCATCTCCAGCAGGTCAGCGGGGGCCATCTCGTCCTCAGTGAGGTCATCGATCGGTGCTGCGGCGCCAGGAGTGTCAGTCATGCGTCATAGGGTGCCACTGTGACCACGAATTCATCGCAGCGCCTCCTGCTCCTCGATGGACACTCCTTGGCCTACCGTGCCTTTTTTGCCTTACCTGCCGAGAACTTCTCGACGACGACCGGTCAGACCACGAACGCGGTCTACGGGTTCATCTCGATGCTCATCAACGTCCTTCGCGACGAAGCGCCGAGTCACATTGCGGTCGCATTCGACAAGTCTCGTCAGACGTTTCGGACCCAGGAATACGCGGAGTACAAAGCCGGCCGAGCGAAGACCCCCGACGAGTTCGCCGGGCAACTGCCGCTGATCCGGGAGGTTCTTGACGCGCTTCGCATTGCTCACCTCGATCTGGACGGCTTTGAGGCGGACGACATCATCGCCACTTTGACCGCGCGCGCCCGGGATGAGGGCATGGAGGTGCTGATTTGCTCCGGTGACCGTGACGCGATTCAACTGATCGACAAGAAGTGCACGTTGCTCTATCCGCGCAAGGGGGTCTCTGACCTGGTGCGGATGACCCCCGAGGCCGTCTTCGAAAAATACGGCGTTCCCCCGGAGTTGTATAGCGACTTGGCCGCCATGGTGGGTGAGGCCTCAGACAACTTGCCTGGTGTCCCTGGGGTGGGGCCTAAGACGGCAGCAAAGTGGATCACCACGCACGAGAATCTCTCTGGGATTGTGGCGCATATTGACGAGCTACCGGGCAAGGCTGGGCAGTCGATGCGCGACAACGTCACCAATGTGCTGCGCAACCGCAAGCTCAACCGCCTCATTGACGACCTCGAACTGCCGGTGAGCGTGGCGGACTCGGTGCGCCACACCTGGGACCGGGACGAAGTGCACCGCGTGTTCGACGGGCTCGAGTTCCGCGTGCTTCGTGATCGGCTCTTTGACACCCTCGGCGCGGTCGAGGACGAAAGCGAAGCCGATCGCGGCATCGATGTCGCCGGTCAGTCTTTGGCTGCCGGAGAGCTCGGTCCCTGGCTCGCCGCGAACTCCGTGGCCGATGCCCGAGTGGCCCTCTCGATGGTCGGGACCGGTCGACCGGCTGCTGGCGAGGCCCAAGGGTTGGCGATGGCTACCGCCGAAACAGCTGCCTACTTAGACCTCATCGAGATGAGTCCTGCCGATGACGCTGTGCTGGCGCGCTGGCTGGCTGAGGCTGGGCAGCCCAAGGTGGCCCACGACGCCAAGGCACTCCTGCACGGCTTGAGAGCACGGGGGATGTCTCTGGCCGGGGTGGTGAGCGATACCGCTCTAGCGGCGTACTTGGTCCGCCCGGATCAGCGTTCTTACGACCTTGCCGATTTGGTGTTGCGTTACCTGCAGCGTGAATTGCGGGCCGACGAGCCTGCCGCGGCAGCGCCGCAGCTTGAGCTCGATCTCACGGGTAGCGACGACACCATCGCCGCGGAGGTGGGCCAGTCATCGATGGTGGCCGCCCGTGCGATCCACGACCTGTCATTAGCCCTCGATAGCGAGTTGGCGGACGTGCAGGGCCAAGAACTGATGCGCGACATGGAGCTCCCCTTGGTCGACGTTCTATCGACGATGGAGCACGTCGGAATTGCGGTGGATCTCGACGGGCTTCGCGCGCTGGACGACGAATTCGCCGCATCCATGGCCGTAGCCCAGCAGGACGCCTGGAACGCCATCGAAGACGAAACGGTCAACCTCGGTTCCCCTAAGCAACTGCAGGCTGTCCTCTTCGATCGGCTGGCGCTGCCCAAGACACGAAAGACCAAGACGGGCTACACCACGGATGCCGAAGCCCTTGCCGGGTTGTACGCGCAGACCGACCACCCGTTCCTCGAAGCGCTGCTGCGACACCGCGACGTCACCCGGTTGCGAGTCACGGCGACGGGACTGTTGCGCTCGATTGCCGACGACGGACGTATCCACACGACATACCAGCAGACGATCGCCGCCACCGGGCGGCTGAGTTCGACGGACCCGAATTTGCAGAACATCCCGATTCGCACAGAGGAGGGTCGCCGCATTCGGACGATCTTCGTGGTGGGCAGTGGTTACGAGACGCTGCTATCGGCCGACTACAGCCAGATCGAGATGCGGATCATGGCTCACCTCTCCGGTGACGAGGGCCTCATCGAAGCCTTCCGCACAGGCGAGGATTTGCACCGC
>JBBSKS010000025.1:0-19692 GCA_038256095.1 Actinomycetales bacterium
CGGCCGCGTTGATGGCCAACATCGCCGACCTCCCGCGCGGCGGCACGATCATCGCCAATACCGACGAGTTCACCAAGCGCAACCTCGCCAAGGTGGGCTACGCGACCTCCCCATTGGACGATGGCAGCCTCGACTCGTGGCACCTGCACGCGCTTGGCCTGACCTCAATGACGGTCGCTGCGCTGGCCGACTTCGGGTTGAGCCGCAAGGAGAAAGAACGCGCCAAGAACATGCTCGCGCTGGGCCTGATGTCCTGGCTGTACTCGCGCCCTCTGGAGAGCACCGAAGCGTTCCTACGAGCGAAGTTCGCCAAGAAGCCAGAGATCCTCGAGGCCAACCTGACCGCGTTGCGGGCTGGCCACGCCTACGGTGAAACCACTGAAGACTTCGCCGTCCGGTTCGAGGTCGCCCCGGCCCCCATGAAGGCGGGCACCTACCGCACGGTCACCGGCTCGCAGGCGATGGCGCTTGGCCTCGTTAGCGCCGCCCAGCGCAGCGGCCTGCCCCTGATTCTCGGCTCCTACCCGATCACGCCAGCATCGGACATCCTGCACACGCTGTCCGCGCTGAAGCACTTCAACATCACCACCATGCAGGCCGAAGACGAGATCGGCGCTGTGGGCATGGCCCTCGGCGCCTCCTACGGCGGCGCTCTTGGCGTGACGACCACCTCGGGCCCCGGACTGGCACTCAAGGCCGAAACCATCGGCTTGGCGGTGTCGACCGAGCTGCCGTTGATCATCATCGACGTGCAACGCGGGGGGCCATCCACGGGATTGCCGACCAAAACTGAGCAGTCCGACTTGCTGCAGGCGCTCTACGGCCGCAACGGCGAGTCGCCCGTCGCTATCATCGCGGCGCAGTCACCAACGGACTGCTTTGACGCGGCCATTGAAGCGGTCCGGATCGCCACGACCTACCGCACGCCGGTGATTGTGCTCTCCGACGGCTATTTGGCCAACGGCTCTGAGCCCTGGCCGGTGCCCAACGTAGAAAACCTGCCGAAGATCGAGGTCCAGTTCGCGACCGAGCCGAACGCCACCAAGGACGACGGAACCCCGATCTTTCACCCCTTCCTGCGTAATCCCGAGACGCTGGCCCGCCCGTGGGCCATCCCAGGCACCGCGGGCCTCGAGCACCGCATTGGTGGCATCGAGAAGGCCGACGTCACCGGTCACATCTCCTACGATCCCGACAATCACGACAAGATGGTCCGGCTGCGCGCGGCCAAGATCGAGAAAATCGCCGACACCATCGGGGACCTCACAGTCGATGACCCCAGCGGCGAGGCGAAAGTGCTCGTGCTGGGTTGGGGCTCCACGTTCGGCCCGATCTCCGCTGCGGCTCGGTTGGTCCGCGCCGCAGGCACGCAGGTCGCCCAAGCCCACCTGCGCCATCTGAATCCCTTCCCGGCCAACCTCGGCGAGGTGTTGCGCCGCTACGACCGCGTCGTGGTGCCCGAGATGAACCTTGGTCAGATGGCCCTGCTGCTCCGCGGCCACTACCTGGTCGACATCCACTCGCACACCTCCGTCCGTGGTTTGCCGTTTACCTCTCTCGAACTCGCCGAAGTCCTGCACAAACAGGCCATCATCGCCCAGGAGTTGATCCGATGAATTCCACGACAACCTCCTTGGGTATGCCGGCCAGCGGCACCTCTGGCGTCCCCGCGGTCGACCCCGACTCTGCGCCGCAGACCAAGAAGGACTTCACCTCTGATCAAGAGGTGCGCTGGTGCCCCGGTTGTGGTGACTACGCCGTGCTGGCCGCCGTCCAAGGGTTCCTACCGGACCTCGGTTTGAAGCGCGAAAACATCGTCTTCGTGTCCGGGATCGGCTGCAGTTCGCGCTTCCCGTATTACCTCGACACCTACGGCGTGCACTCGATCCACGGACGCGCCCCGGCGATCGCGACCGGTTTGGTGACCGCCCGCAAGGATCTGTCGGTGTGGGTGGTGACCGGTGATGGGGACGCCCTCAGCATCGGCGGCAACCACCTCATCCACGCGCTGCGTCGCAACGTCAACATGACGATCTTGCTCTTCAACAACAAGATTTACGGCCTGACCAAGGGCCAATACTCCCCGACCTCGGACATGGGCACCGTCACCAAGTCGACCCCCGTCGGCTCGGTTGACCGGCCCTTCAATCCCGTTTCGCTCGCCCTCGGCGCGGAGGCAACGTTCGTGGCCCGCACGATGGACTCCGACCGCTCGCACCTCACCGAAGTCTTGTCGGCGGCGGCCGCACACCGCGGCACTGCGCTGGTCGAGATCTACCAGAACTGCCCGATCTTCAACGACGGCGCATTCCAACTCATCAAGGATCGCGACCAGGGCAAGGCCCGTTTGGCCTATCTGCGCGACGGGGAGCCCATCCGCGTCGGCGAAGACCAGGTCGTGGTGCGCGACGGCTCGACCATGGTCGTCGTCCCCGAGGCCGAGGTGGCAGATCGCGAGGTCGTCACGCACGACGTGGCCGCCGATGACCCCACCCAGGCGTTCGCCGTGTCACGCCTCGACGACCCGAGCATGGCCCACGTGCCGATGGGCATCTTCCGCCAGGTCGAACGTCCGACGTATGACGACCAGGTGCGCGCCCAAGTCGACGGCGCCCGCGCAAGTGCCGGTGGGTCAACCTCCGATGCCGATCTGCAGGACTTGCTGAACGGCAAGGACACCTGGACTATTCACGAGTGAGCTTCTCGGCGCCACCCTCGCCTGCCCCCAGTTCACCTCCGGCTCGCTCAACCGCTGACCAGCAGAGCGCAGGCACCGCATACGGTTTGGCGGCCTACGGCTTGTGGGGCCTCTTCCCGCTTTACCTGACGCTGCTCCGGCCAGCTGGCGCCATCGAGGTGCTGGTGCACCGAGTCTTATGGGCGTTCCTGCTGTGTCTGATCATCCTGGCGGCTTTGGGCCATCTGCGATGGATGGCCCGGCTGCTGAAACGTCCTCGGGTGCTCGTCGCTGTAGGTACGGCCGGAGCCCTGATCGCCACCAACTGGACGATCTACACCTTCGCCGTGCTCAGCGAACACGTCACCGAGGCCGCCCTTGGCTACTTCCTGAACCCCTTGGTGACCGTGGCTCTCGGCGTGATCATCCTGCGCGAGCGGCTGCGGCGGACGCAATGGGTCGCGGTCGGTATCGGTGGCGTCGCGGCGGCGTACCTCACCATCGACTACGGCAGCCCACCCTGGATTTCGATCTCTTTGGCACTGACCTTTGCTTGCTACGGCCTGGTCAAGAAGCGCGTGGGTTCGTCGCTGTCGGCGGTCCAGTCGTTGACCGCGGAGACCATGGTGGTTTCCCCCGTTGCCGCCGGAGCTTTGGTTTATCTCAGCGTGACCAACGAGGCGACCTTCACCACGCAGGGTTGGCCACACGCCTTGCTCCTCGCCAGCGCTGGGGTCGCAACCACCATCCCGCTGCTGCTCTTCGCCGCCGCCGCTCGCCGCGTGCCGTTGACTACCATTGGGTTGCTGCAGTTCATCACTCCGGTGTTGCAACTCTTCACCGCCGTGGTGCTGCTGGGTGAATCGATGCCTGCCTCGCGCTGGATCGGCTTCGGTTTGGTGTGGGTGGCATTGGCGGTGTTGACGCTGGACACCACCGTTAACGTCGGGCGAGCCCACCGCCTCAACCGGATCGCTGCCCGAACCGCCACGTAAGATCAGCCGATGGCACGTCGCGTCACACTGGTGGCCTGGGGGTCACGAGGTGATGTCGCCCCGATCCTCAGTCTGGGCATGGGCCTGCAGGCTTCTGGCGACATCGTCACCGTGCTGACCAGTCGTGACTTTGCGGATCTGGTCGAGCTTGCTGGCCTGGTGTGGGCACCCTTCGACATCTCGGTCCAGGACGCTGCGTCCTCGCCTGCGGGTAGGACCTGGCTGGGCGGCCACCGCACCCTTCTCGGCGAGGGTCGGGCCCTGCGCAAAGTGCTCGATGGCTTTGCGCAGCCGCTCATTGAGGGCCTGTGGGAGCACACCCGCGACGCAGATCTTGTCATCAGTGGCATCTTGACCGCCGATGCCTGCGCCAGTCTGACCGCAGCACGTGACCAGCAGCACGCCGTTGCACTGCTGACCCCCGTGATGCCGAGCCGACACGGGCCCAGCTCACCGACCGCGGTCCTGCCATCGCGAGACTCTGGCGTGAATGCGCTGTCCGGTCGAGCTGTCCTGGCCGCGTCCTACCGGCTGCTGCGGGTGCCCGGTGATGAGTTACGGCAGCGACTCGGGCATCGGCGCACCCGGGGCGGCTGGTTGCTCGCCCGACTGCGGGAGATGCCGGTGGTAGTGGGGACCAGCAGATATGTCGTTCCGCCGGCTCCGGATCAACCCAACGTGACCATCACCGGCTATTGGCCGCCTTTTGGCGCGCACCTGAATCCCGACGAGGGCACTCGCATCGAGGCCGCCATCACCGAGGCTCATGCCGACTCGCGCTGCGTGGCCTACCTCGGCTTCGGCAGTATGACGACGAGAGACCCAGCAGGGACGGCTCGCCTTCTTATCGATGCCGCCCACGACGCCGGCGTGCACCCCATCGTCAGCAACGGGTGGGCGGGGATGAACGCACAGCTCGACGGTCGAGGCGACGTGACTTTGGTCGATGAGGTTCCCCACGATTGGCTCTTTCCTCGGCTCGACGCCGTGGTGCACCACGGCGGCGCAGGCACCACCGGATCAACGGTGCGCAGCGGGAGCCCACAGGTGGTGGTTGCCCACATGGGCGACCAACCGTTCTGGGCCACTCGCGCCCACCGCCTCGGGATATCCGCAGAGCCTCTGCGTCGATCAACAGTCAGCCGTCGGCAGTTGACGGCGGCGCTTCGGCGAGTCACGACCAATAGCACCGCCGGCGAGGTGCGTCGTCGCGCAAGGGAACTTGCTCAGAGGGTGGCCAAAGAGGACGGGGTGGCGACCGCGGTCGCTGCTTTGCACGCCAGCACGCGAGCGTCACCGAAGTAGCCCCCTCTGTTCTTGCTGTGTTCTCGGTGTTGTTCTCTGCGCTGCATACCGTCCCACACATGACTTCCTCGCCTACGCGACACTTACCGCTGACGTCCCCTGAACGTCATCCCTCCGGCCGGAGCGCCATGACGTGCCTTTACCGGTGCGGCGATGCGTGTTTCAAGTCCGTCCCCAACGACAGCAGTAATGAGTACTTCGGTGACGTCGTCGCCGGCTTGTCCCGACGATCCATGCTGCAAGCTGGCGGCGTAGGGGCCGTCGCGTTCGGGCTCAGCGCGTGGGGCGTGACAAACCCAGTAGAGGCTCAGGGAGTCGAGGCCCCCATGCGTCCACGCCGCCCCCGCAACCCGGCGTTTGAGCCGATCGCTTCTACACCGGCCGACGTCGACGATGTGCTGGTTCCGCGTGGGTATCGGTGGAGCCCCATCATCTCGTGGGGCGACCCGATCAATCGCCACACTCCCGCATTCGATTTCGACAACCAAAGCGTCGAAGCTCAAAAGAACCAGGCCGGATACAACTGCGACTACACCACGTTGATGCCCGATGGCAGCCGCGGCAACCGGCGCAACCGGGGCGTGCTGACGTTCAACAACGAGTACACCAATGACCAATTGATGTTCCGAGACATCGGCGGATCCGAAGACCTCACCGACGAGCAGATCCAGATCGTGATGGCCGCCCACGGTATGACGATTGTTGAGGTCGCGCGCCGCAACAAGCACTCCGCATGGCGCTACCGCCAAGGTGGCGCACGAAACCGGCGCATCCACACCTTGACCGAATTCACCATGGACGGCCCGGCTGCTGGCCATTCCTTGCTGCGCACCTCTGCGGACTCCACCGGTAAGAAGGTGCTCGGCACGCTGAACAACTGCGCGGGCGGTGACACCCCCTGGGGCACGGTGCTGTCTGGGGAGGAGAACTTCAACCAGTACTTCGACACCACCGGCGCGCCGGACAGCAATGGCGCTCTGGCCCGCTACGGCATCACCTCCAGCGGCCGCGGCTGGGAGCGCGTCGAGTCCCGCTTCTCGGTCGTCGACGAGCCCAACGAAGTTAATCGCTTCGGTTGGATCATCGAGGTCGATCCGGACGATCCGCATTCGACGCCGGTCAAGCACACCGCCATGGGCCGCTTCAAGCACGAGGGCGCCAACATCCGCATCGCCGACAGCGGCCACGTCGTGGCCTACATGGGCGACGACGAGCGTTTCGACTACCTCTACAAATTCGTCTCACGCAAGGCTTACCGCCGTAACGACAAGCGCCACAACATCCGGTTGCTGTCTGAAGGCGACTTGTACGTAGCCAAATTCACCGGCGACGGCTTCGAAGACGGCATCAGCGACGGACGCGGAGAATGGATCCCCCTGGTGCTCGGGGAGAAGTCCTGCGTCCCCGGCTTTAGTGTCGAGGAAGTCCTCGTTCACACCCGCCTAGCCGCAGATGCCGTCGGTCCCACCAAAATGGACCGGCCCGAAGATGTGCAGCCCAGCCCCAAGACCGGTCGGGTCTACGTGGCCTTGACCAACAACACCAGCCGGACACCGGCTCAGATCGATGAGGCTAACCCTCGGGCCAAGAACAAGTTCGGCCACGTGTTGGAACTTCGCGAGCGCCATGACGACCCCACGGCCCGCCGCTTTAAGTGGAAGCTGGTGCTCATTGCCGGCGACCCAAGCGACCCGTCGACTTACTTCTCCGGTTTCGACAAGAGCGAGGTCAGCCCGATCAGCTGCCCCGACAACATTGCCTTCGACGAGTCGGGCAATCTCTGGATCGCTACTGACGGGATGCCTGGCACCTTGAATGCCTGCGACGGGCTCTTCATGATGCCAGTCGCAGGCAAGGACAAGGGCCATGTTCAGCAGTTTCTGTCGGTCCCTGTCGGTGCCGAATGTTGTGGACCAGTGGTTCGAATGGAGGACAACACGATCCTGGTCGCCGTGCAGCATCCTGGTGAGGTAGACGACGCATCTCCGGAGAATGTGGTCTCGCGCTTTCCGTACAAGGGCGACGGTCAGCCGCGACCTAGCGTGATTCACGTGCGGCGCTTCAAGCGCAACTGGAACTGATCCATCACTATCAAACCGTGCCATCGGCGCCTCCAGGCGAGGCGTCGATGGCCGGCCCAAGGCCGGGGTGCTCAGGCGTCGACCTACTGCGAGCGGTCAGCGACCCCGTCGACCAGGGCCCGCAGCGCGACCACTGCCGCACCATCGCCGAGTTCGGCGACTAGCGACCGGGTCTGTGCCGCGATAGCCGCCGTGTGCTGGCGAGCCTGATCCATCGCCGGGTGCGCTCGCAACAGGCCAACCGCTTCGGCGACCTCGTCCGGGTTGCTGATCGGGCCGCTGAGCAACTTCAGGAGTCGATCATCGCGAACTGTCGCC
This sequence comes from Actinomycetales bacterium, assembly GCA_038256095.1. GTDB lineage: Bacteria > Actinomycetota > Actinomycetes > Actinomycetales > Dermatophilaceae > Ornithinicoccus. The sequence goes on from JBBSKS010000025.1 coordinate 7,377, forward strand.
ATCGACCGCGCGTACAGGACGGGCAGCGTGGCTTTACCTTCACGCAGATCCGCTCCGGGCACCTTGCCGGACTCTTCAACATCTGAGTTGATGTCGAGCAGATCGTCGGCCAGTTGAAAGAGCGTTCCTAACTGCTCGCCGAAGCGGGTCAGGGTCTCGATCAGTTCAGGGTTACCTCCACCGAACATGGCGCCGTAGCGAGCTGCCGTGGCGATCAGCGACCCCGTTTTATCCGACAGCACGCTGAGATAGTGCTCGACTGGGTCATCGTTGGCCGCTGGTGGGCGTTCGTCCCGGATTTGCCCAGCACAGAGTCGAACAAAGGTATCGGCCTGGATCTTCACGGCCGCAGGCCCTAAATCGGCGATCACCGACGAGGCCGTCCCAAACAGCAGATCGCCCACGAGAATCGACGTTGCGTTGCCGTAGCGGACGTTGGCGCTCTGCACCCCGCGCCGCAACTCCGCCTCGTCCATGACGTCGTCGTGATAAAGCGAAGCGAGGTGCGTGAGCTCGACGCCGACAGCGGCCTCGATGACGTCTGCGTTGATACCGTCTGCGGCTTGCGCGCACAACAGGGTCAACAGCGGTCTGAAGCGTTTGCCGCCTGCATTCGACAGGTGTCCAGCGGCTTCGGCAATGAATGGGTCAGCGTGATCGACTACCTCACGCAAACGAGCGTCCACCACCGCTAGACCATCGACTAAGCGCTCTTGTAGTTGCTCGTCAGCGCCCGGGAGCAAACTCGGGGCACCTGGCATCAGCGAATGAACTGGGAAGCCTGCTGCGCCAACTCGAGCATCGGTGAGGGCATGACGCCCAAGCCAAGAGTCACCAGCACTCCGACCGCAATCGCGAAGGTCGTCAGGGACGAAGGGGTCACCGCAACGGTGTCGCCGGTCTGTTCGCCGAAGTACATCACCACAATGATGCGGAAGTAAACGTAGGCCGTCACCGCACTGGCCAGCACACCGATGACCGCGAGCCAGGTCCACCCGTTCGCCACGGCCGGCGAGAACACGGCGAACTTGCCGGTAAAGCCGGATGTCAGTGGGATGCCCGCGAAGGCCAGCAACAAGAAGCTGAACCCGCCGGCAACCCAAGGACTTGACTTGGCCAAGCCGGACCATTGCGACACGTGGGTCGCCTCGGTGCCTGCGGACCTGACCATGGTGATCAGGGCAAAGGCGGGGATCGTCATGAAGCCGTATGCAGCGAGGTAGAACATGGTGCCGGAGACTCCAGCGGAGTCCAGCGACAAAAAGCCCACCAAGATGAATCCAGCGTGCGCGATCGAGGAGTAGGCGAGCAGACGCTTAACGTCGTTCTGGCCGACCGACATCACGGCGCCGACGATCATCGTCAGCGCAGCCACCGCGGCCAGGATCGGCTGCCAATCAGCCCGGACGGATTCACCGGCCACGTAGAAGACGCGCAGCAGCGCACCGAACGCGGCCACCTTGGTGCAAGCGGCCATAAAGCCGGTCACCGGGGTGGGCGCACCTTGGTAGACGTCCGGGGTCCAGGCGTGGAACGGAACGGCCCCCACCTTGAACAGCAAGCCAGTGGCGATCAGCAACAGCCCTGGTAGCAGGAGTCCGTCCATCCCAATCTCGCTGCTGACGGCCACGGAGATATCGCCGAAGCGCATGGAACCGGCGTAGCCGTAAACCAGGGCGGCGCCGAAGAGGAAGAAGGCCGACGAGAAGGCACCGAGCAAGAAGTACTTCAGCGAGGCCTCTTGCGAGAGCAGCCGGCGACGACGCGCCAAGCCACACATGATGTAGAGAGGCAGCGAGAGGATCTCGAGCGCAATGAACATGACCAGAAGGTCGTTGGCCATCGGGAAGAGCATCATGCCGCCGATGCCAAGCAGCGTCAGCGGGTAGATCTCAGTGGTGGTGGCGCCGACCTTGACCGCGAGCGCTTCCTCGGCCGACCCGGGCACGGACACTCCAGCCTGGGTGAAGGCGTCGGGGGCGGTGCCACCGAAACGCTCGCTCATGACTAGGACACCGATGATCGCCAGCGAGAGCACGAGTCCTTGCAGCAGCAGCGCCGGTCCATCGTTAGCGACTGCCCCGGCCGCCGTCAGTCCCTTGTGGTTGGGGCCAACGAAGACCACCGCGGCCAAGGCCGCCAATAAGGTGAGCAGCGTTAAGGGTAGGTGTATTGAGTAGCGACGTGCCCGGCTGGCAAAGCCTTCGACCGCCACGCCGATGAGTCCACCGACGAACACGATGATCAGCGGCAACAACGCCATGTAGTCAATCTCGGGAGCAACGAATTCACCCATCAGTGATCACTCCCCTCAACCTCAACCGCATTTGCAGGATCTCCAGTGGGTGCGGGGTCGCTGACTCCCATGTATTGCAGCGTGGTGCTCACGGCCGGTTCGAGCACATCGAGCGCCGGCTTGGGGTAGAAGCCGAGGAAGAGGAAGGCCACGATCAGCGGGGCGACGACGGCCTTCTCGCGCATCGTCATGTCTGGGGTGCCTTCGAATCCTTCGGGCTTCGGGCCGGTCGCCACCTTTTGGTACATCAGCAGGATGTACAAAGCCGCGAGGATGACGCCCATCGTTCCGATAACGGCGAAGATCGGGTACGTCTGGAACGTTCCGATAATGACCATGAACTCGGAAACGAACGAGTTCAAACCCGGCAGCGCCAAGCCCGAGAGACCAGCGATCAGCAGCGAGCCCGCGATGAGTGGCGTCACGCGCTGCCAGCCGCCGAAGTCCGCGATATCGCGGGATCCGCGGCGCTTGATCAGCATGGCCGCAATCAAGAACAGTGCCGCCGTCGTAAAGCCGTGGTTGACCATGTACAGCGTCGCGCCCGTCTGGCTGACGGTGGTCACCGCGAAGATGCCGAGCACGATGAAGCCGAAGTGACTGATCGAGGTGTAGGCGATCAGGCGCATCATGTCGCGCTGACCAATGGCCAGCGCGGCACCGATCAGAATCGACAGCACGGCCAACGTCATCACCGCAGGGGTGGCCCAACGGCTGGCGTCGGGGAACATCTGCAGGCAGAAACGAATCATGCCGAAGGTGCCGACCTTGTCGAGCACCCCCACCAGTAGCACCGACGTCGCCGGTCGGGCCTCGCTGGCCGCGTGCGGCAGCCAGGTGTGCACGGGCCACATGGGGGCCTTGATGGCGAAGGCGATAAAGAAGCCGAGGAAGAGCAGACGCTCGACCCAGGTGCTGATCTCCAGACCTGTGAGGTTCTCGATCAGGAAGCCTTCGGTGCCGCCTGGGCCTTGAAGGTAGACCGCAATGACGGCCACCAGCATGATCAATCCACCGAAGAGCGAGTAGAGCAGGAAGCTCGTTGCTGCCTTGGCTCGGCCTGGGCCACCGAAGGAACCGATCAGGAAGTACACCGGGATCAGCATGGCTTCGAAGAAGACGTAGAACAGGAAGACGTCGGTCGCGGCGAAGACACCGATCATGAACGCTTCGAGGATCAGCATCAGGGCGAAGTAGCCCTGTTGACGGCGACCCTGTGACACCGGGACGTCGTCCCAGGCGGCAAGCAAGCAGATCGGGACCAACACCACGCCCAGCAAGATCATGGTGAGCGAGATGCCATCGATGCCCAGCGCGTAGCTCACGCCGAACTGAGGGATCCACGAGTGCGTCTCGGTCAGCTGGAACTGGCTGTCGCCACCACCGCTGACGTTGAACTGCAACGCAGCAAGGACGCCGATCACAAGTGTCAGGAGCGAGACGCCGAAGGCAACTTCGCGCACCCGGGCGAAACCGGAAGGGAGCATGGCGACGATTGCGCCACCGATTGCCGGCACCAACAGCAGTGTGGTTAACCAGGGGAAGTCGTTCATGACTGCATCACCAGCACAGCGATAACGATGGCCACGATGCCAATCATCATGGTCATCGCGTAGGAGCGAACGAAGCCGGTTTGTGTCCCACGTAGAGCTGAAGACAGCACAGTTACGGCTCCCGTTGTCTTGGCAACCATGCCACCTTCGACCACATCACGATCCGTAGCCGTCGCTATGTCGACCAGACCTTGACCGGGGGCGCGTAGGAAGACCTCGTTGAAGTCATCCTGGAACAGATCGCGGCGAGCAGCCTGAGTCACCAGCGTCCCCTGTGGAGCAATCTTTGGCACGTCTTCCTTCCAGTACATCTTCCAGGCCAGGGCAACCCCTGCGGCAACAAGCAAGAACACGATGATCTGGATCGCAAGGACAGGGATCACGGGCTCCGGGTGCTCGACGTGTCCGAACACCGGCTCAAGCCAATTCTCGAGGACGCCAGTGGGGTACAACGCAAAGCCCAAGAACGCCGACCCGAGCGCGAGCACCATCATCGGGACCGTCATCGTCAGTGGGGATTCGTGTGGGTCCACGTCGTCGGCCCAGCGGGCTTTGCCGTGGAACGTCATGAAGAACAAACGAGACATATAGAAAGCCGTGACGCCAGCAGCCAGCATTGCCGCACCACCGAAGACCCACGGCCTCCAAACGCCTTCTCCCTGGTCAATCAGGGCGGTCTCAATGATGAGGTCTTTGGACCACCAGCCCGATAGGAACGGAACGCCGATGATGGCCGCCCAGCCCACGCCGAAGGTGACCCACGTGATCTTCATTTTCGCCGAGAGGGCACCGAAGCCGCGCATGTTCACTTCGTTCTTCATGCCGTGCATCACTGAGCCGGCACCGAGGAACATCCCGGCCTTGAAGAAGCCGTGCGTGACCAGGTGGAAAATGGCGTAGAGGTAACCCAACGGGCCAAGACCGACGGCGAGCATCATGTAGCCGATTTGGCTCATGGTGGAGGCTGCGAGGGCCTTCTTGATGTCGTCCTTGGCACAACCGACGATCGCTCCGTAGACCAGCGTGATTGTTCCGATGATGACCACTACGAGTCGAGCATCCGGCGTGAGGTCGTAGATCGCTTGGCTTCGGGCGATGAGGTAGACGCCTGCGGTGACCATGGTGGCCGCGTGAATGAGGGCGGACACCGGTGTCGGACCAGCCATGGCGTCCCCCAACCACGATTGCAGTGGGAACTGCGCAGACTTGCCGCAAGCGCCGAGGAGGAGCAGGAGGCCGACGGCCAGCAATGTGCCCTGACCCATCGAACCGGCCTCGCCGTGCACGGTTGCGAAGTCGAGCGCCCCCAAACTAGAGAACAGCACGGCCATCGCAGTGATCAAGCCGACGTCACCGATGCGGTTGACCACGAATGCCTTGTTAGCAGCGGAGGCAAAGGCAGGGTTGTAGTTCCAGAAGCCGATGAGCAGGTAGGACGCCAGGCCCACACCTTCCCAGCCAACGAAAAGCAAGAGGTAGGAGTCGGCCAACACCAGGATCAACATGGCTGCGACGAACAAGTTGAGGTAAGCGAAGAAACGTCGCTTGTCGGCGTCGTGCTCCATGTAGCCCAGGGAGTACACGTGGATCAAGGACCCAACGAACGTAATCAGCATGACGAAGGTCAGCGATAGCGGGTCGAGCAGCAGCCCAACGTTGACACTCAGGCTCCCCGCCGCAACCCATTCCCACATCTGCACAGAGAGCGCGCGCTCCTCGGCCGGCATACCCGCGAGTTGGGCGATGACCCCGATGCCCACAGCGAAACTGGCCCAGGACATACCGACGGCCAGCATCGGGCCCCACGAGTTGGTAGCCTTGCCGCCGAGCAGCAAGATCGCCGCACCGAGCAGCGGCAGCGCGATCATCAACCAACCGAAGGCAGCGAAGCCACCAGCCTCAGTGGCGCGGACAGCGCTGGGATCGGCCAGCGCGAAGCCGACGGTATTGGTAAGCACAGACACTCAGTCCGCTCCTTACAACTTCAGAAGGTTGGCGTCGTCCACGGATGCGGAGCGACGGGCACGATAGATGGACATGATGATGGCCAAGCCGACGACCACTTCGGCGGCCGCCACGACCATGACAAAGAGGGCATAGACCTGACCATCCAACGTCCCGTGCATCCGGGAAAACGTCACCAAAGACAAGTTGCAGGCGTTCAACATGAGCTCAACGCCCATGAAGACGACGATGGTGTTGCGCCGAGTCAGCACCACGAGGGCCCCGATCGTGAACAAAATCGTCGCGAGGTAAATGTAGGCAGCAAGGGTCATCGCGCTTCATCCCCTTCTCTGCTCTTGCCACGAACGGGATCGACGTCGTTCGGCTCTTGCTCCATCAGCGTCACCTCGTCGCCATCTGCGTCCGAGATGGCTTCGTATGCCGCATCCGTGGTGGCCGAGAACCCTGTCACCGAAGCGACTTGCCCTCGCGCGACCAGAACGCGCGGCACGGATTCCTCGGTGGGCGTTCCGTCTGGTAGCAAGGCTGGGGTGTCTGCGGCGTTATGACGCGCGTAGACACCCGGGTTGGGCCGGCCGGACAACCACTTACCGGAGGCGACCGTCTTGTCCGAGCGGTTGCGCTGGGAGATGCGCGGCGTGAGCCGCTCGTGGTGCGCCAACACCATGGCCCCCATCACGGAGATGACCAACAGCGCACCCAAGATCTCGAATCCGAACACTTGCCGGGTGAAGATCTCGCGGGCCAGGGCGGTCACCGTGCCTTCTTCCTGCACAGCAGCAAGCCCGACGGGATCCCCGAAGTCAACGCGAGCCAACCCCAGCATGATCACGATCGCGAACGAGAACCCGAAGACGTAGGCGAAGACGCGCTGCCCTGGGAGCGTCTCGACGAGCGAATCTGAGGCGTCAACGCCCACGAGCATGACGACGAAGAGGAACAACATCATGACGGCGCCGGAGTACACGAAGATCTGAATGATCCCGACGAATTCTGCGCCTTGGGCAATGTAGAAGACCCCCAAAGAAATCATGACCAACGCCGTGGACATTGCCGCGTGAACCGCCTTGCGTGAGAGCAGAAGCCCTAGCCCACCCAGCACCGTGGCGGGTGCCAGCACCCAAAAGAGGAGTGCTTCGCCTCCGCTCACCGGTAAACCTCCTGTGACGAGTCCTGCCCGCCGTTCGACTGCGCTTCGCGTTGCTCATCTCGAGCGTCCGCATAGTCCCGCTGCGATTGCGTCGGCCCAGTGACGTGACCCTTGTAGTAGTCAGTGTCGGTGGTGCCTTCGGCCATTGGCAGGGGCGCGCGAAGCATACCCTCGCCCAGCGGGGCCAGCAATTGGTGCTTCTCGTAAATCAATGGGGCGCGGGCGCTATCGGCGAGCTCGTAGTCGTTGGTCATCGTCAGCGCCCGGGTAGGGCATGCCTCGATGCACAGGCCGCAGAAAATGCAGCGCAGATAGTTGATTTGGTAGACGCGTCCGTAGCGCTCACCCGGTGAGAAGCGTGCCTCATCGGTGTTGTCGGCGCCTTCGACCAAAATCGCGTCAGCGGGACAAGCCCAGGCGCACAGTTCGCAACCGATGCACTTCTCGAGACCGTCGGCATACCGGTTGAGTTGGTGACGCCCGTGGAAGCGCGCCTGGGTGGGCCGCGGCTTCTCGGGGTATTCCTCGGTCTCGACTTTGCGGAACATCGTGGAAAAAGAGACACCAAACCCAGCGACGGGGGCCAGCGCTTCAGCGAGGAAGCCCTTCTTCCCCTTTTCGCTTTGTTTGCCGTCGCCAGCATGTCGCACCGGTGCGACGGCATTGGTGTTCTTGCCGGTTGCACCCTCGGGTCGGGCAATAGGCAGACCCGAGCCGTCGACACCGACCTGATCGTCGGTGTCTTTTGCTTTCTTGTCTTCGTTAGCCACGCTCATCCTTAGAGGTTTCGTCACTGGATACCGAACCAGCGTCAACGGTCACCGGCTCGGCAGCTCGCACTGCACGCGGACGCTCGACGAGCCGCTGGCCGGGCAGGGGTGGCACGGGAAATCCTCCCGCAAAGGGATCAATCTCGTCTGGAACCGCACGCTCTTCTTCCGCGGCTTTGGCGGCCTTTTGAGCACCGTTGTCCCACACGAAGAGCGCGGCCAAAACCACAACGACGATGATGCCCACGGTGATGGCGATGACGAAGCGTCCGTCGCCGAAGTAACCAAACTGAGCGGAGCGCACCAGCGTGATGGAGATCACCCAGACCAATGCGGCCGGGATCATGATCTTCCACCCGAGCTTCATGAACTGGTCGTAGCGAACACGGGGCAACGAACCACGCAGCCAGACGTACCCGAAGATGAAGAGCCACATCTTGGCGGTGAACCAGATGACTCCCCACCAGCCCTCGTTAAACATGCCATCGTTGATCATGGCGATGAAGGGCGGCGCCTGCCAACCACCGAGGAATAGCGTGGCGGCCAAAGCCGAAACGGTAAACATATTGATGTACTCACCGAGGAAGAACATTCCGAACTTCATAGACGAGTACTCAGTGTGGAAACCACCACCGAGCTCACCCTCCCCCTCAGCCAAGTCAAAGGGCAACCGGTTGGTCTCCCCCACCATGGTGACGAGGTAGATGACGAACGAGGGGAACAGCGGAATGATGTACCAGAGGCTCGACTGGGCGGCGACGATCTGCGAGGTCGACATCGACCCGGCATAAAGGAAGACCGCGACGAGCGCGAGGCCCATAGCGATCTCATAAGAAATGACTTGCGCTGTGGAGCGCAAGCCACCCAGGAGCGGGTATGTCGAGCCGGACGACCAGCCCGCCAGAACGAATCCGTATGCCCCAACGCCTGCTACCGCGAGCACAAGCAGCGTTGCTACCGGGGTGTCAGTCAACTGCAGCGGAGTGGTATGACCGAACATTTGAACGGTGCCACCCATAGGGATGATGGCGAAGGACACGAAAGCCAGCGATCCCACCAGCAAGGGCGCGATGACGAACATAACCTTGTCCGCCGCCTTGGGCGTGACGTCTTCCTTCATCATGAGTTTGAGGCCGTCAGCGAGGGTCTGGAAGAGGCCGAGAGGGCCAAACCTGTTAGGACCGGGACGCTGCTGCATCCGACCGATCACACGACGCTCAAACCAGATGACGATGAGCACCTGCACCAGCAGGAACACAAAGATCATCAGCGCCTTGATGACCGACAGCCACCAAGGAGTGTCGCTGAAGTCGGCGGCCGGGTAATCCACGGCGCCGAAGACCCCGGTCGAGGCCACCTGAGCCAAAGAGAGCGTCATCATGCGTTAACTCCTGTCGACACTTTTGCGCCCGCCGCCGAGATACCCACGATCGCGCCCGCATCGACGCCAAGCATCGAGCGCACTCGCGAGCCGACCGAGTTTGTCGGGAGCCAGACCACGTGGTCGGGCATCGGCGTGATGGTCAACGGCACGGCAATAGAGCCTGCCCCGTGCGTTACCGCTACGTTGTCGCCGTCCAGCGCCCCGATGGACGCTGCTGTGGCGGCCGACATTCGGGCAGTCGCCAGGGGCGCTGTTCCGGCCAGGAACGGCTCGCCGTCCTGCATTGATCCGGCGTCCAAGAGGTGATGCCAGGTTGCCAAAATCGCTTCGCCCTCGCCCGGTTGGTCCGGGACAACGGGATCAACCACGTGCATCGAGACCGGCGACTCCCACGAACCGAGGTCGGTCATCTCGTGGCGCAGCGCGGTCACGCTGCGGGCACCGAGATGGGTGCCCATCTGTGATGCGAGAGCATCGAGCATGGCGTGATCGCTCCAGGCGTTCGACTCAAGAGCCTTCTCGAAGGGACGCAAGCGCCCTTCCCAGTCGGCATAAGCGCCGCTCTTTTCTTGCTGTGGAGCGACCGGAAGGATCACGTCCGCGAAGTCATGGACGGCCGATTCGCGAATCTCCAAGGAGATGACGAATGCCTTCTCCAGTGCGGCCTTGGCCAACACCGGGTCCGGGAGGTCCTCGGGATCCAGCCCGCCCACGACGAGCGTGGAAATCTCGCCATCGAGGACCGCACGCAACATGGCTGATGTGTCTTTGCCAACTTCAGTGGGGAGGTCGATCCCCCATGCCTGGGCAACTTCGCCCCGCGCTTGCGGGTCGGCGACGAGGCGGCCACCCGGGAGCAGGTTAGGCAGCGCGCCCACCGATGCGGCACCGCGCTCGCCAGCACGTCGCGGAACCCACCCGATGCGGGCCCCGGTGATGTTGGCCAGAGCGGCGGCCGCCGATAAGGCACCGGGCACGGTGGCCAGACGCTCGCCGACAAGAATGACCGAGTCGCTGGTGAGGGCATCGGAGGCACCCTGAAGCGGGTCTGCCTGCTCCAAGGGAACGGCACGACCGACTTGTGCTTCGCCATCCCTCTGGCGTCGGCCACCGAGGGCGTGCAGAATCTCCGACTCGGTGCCCGGCGCGGCTTGGAGCAGCGTGCCGTTCATCTTGTCGAGCCCCCGAGTCGCAAACGGAGCCACAGAGTAAACGGCGGTCGAGTTCCTGCGGTTGGCTTTGCGCAATCGCAAGAAGACGATCGGGCTTTCGTCCTCAGGCTCGAAACCGACCAGGAGCACGGAACTCGCGCTCTCGATGTCGGCATACGTCAGACCGTAGTGGTTGACGATGCTCGAGGCTAGGAAGTCGGCTTCTTCGGCGCTGTGCGGCCGAGCACGGAAGTCGATGTCGTTGGTGTGCAGTGCAGCACGGGCAAATTTACTGTAGGCGTAAGCATCCTCAACGGTTGCCCGCCCACCTACGAGCACGCCTACACCGTCGTTAGCCACCGCAGCGGACAGGGCAGCACCGGCGGCGCTAAGTGCTTCGTCCCACGCGGTCACGGCGTATTCACCGTCAGCGCCACGCACGACAGGGTCACGCAAGCGATCCGGCATCGTGGCGTAGGTGAACGCCCACCGGCCCTTGTCGCAGTTCCACTCTTCGTTGACCTCTGGCTCGTTCAGAGCCATCCGGCGCAGCACGGTCCCACGGCGGTGGTCAGTGCGGATCGAGCAACCCGACGCGCAGTGTTCGCAGACGCTGGCTGTGGACACAAGGTCGAAGGGGCGCGAGCGGAAGCGGTAGGCGGACCCCGTGAGTGCACCGACGGGGCAGATCTGGACTGTGTTGCCCGAGAAGTAGGACTCGAACGGCTTTTCTTCGTAAATACCGACCTGCTGCAAGGCACCGCGTTCGATGAGCGCTATGAACGGGTCGCCCGCGATCTGATCCGAAAACCGCGTACAGCGCGCGCACAGGACGCAACGCTCGCGGTCCAGAAGCACCTGGGACGAGATGTTGATCGGCTTGGGGAAGGTGCGCTTGATGTCTTCGAAGCGGCTGGTGGGTCGACCGTTGGACATAGCCTGGTTCTGCAAAGGGCATTCGCCGCCCTTGTCACAGACCGGACAATCCAACGGGTGGTTGATCAACAACATCTCCATGATGCCGTGCTGGGCTTTGTCGGCGACTGGCGAGGAGTGCTGCGTTTTGACCTGCATACCTTGGGAGACCGACATCGTGCAGGACGCCTGCGGCTTAGGCATGGGTCGGACGTTGCCCTCGCGGTCGGGCATCGCCACCTCGACTAGACATTGGCGACAGGCACCCACGGGCTCAAGCAGAGGGTGATCGCAGAATCGGGGGATCTGGACGCCGATTTCTTCTGCGGCGCGGATGACCAATGTGCCCTCTGGGACGGACACCTCGACACCGTCAACGGTCAGCGAGACCTTCTTGACGTCATCGGGGAGGGAGGCGTTGCCGCCTTCATCGACGGCATTGCCGCCGGCGGCGGGTGAGGTGTTCACGGTCATGCGGGCACAGCCTCCTTGACGAACAACGTGGAGCGTTGCGGCGGGAACAGCTCGGCGCAACTGGTGTGCATGCCGGCCTCAAACTCCTCCCGGAAGTACTGCACCGCAGAGGTAATCGGGCTGGTTGCGCCATCGCCGAGCGCGCAGAACGCCCGACCCAGGATGTTGTCACAAATGTCGAGCAGTTTGTCGATGTCATCTTCGGTCCCATGGCCCGTTTCAAGGCGTTCCATGATCTGCTTCAGCCAGAACGTGCCCTCGCGACACGGCGTGCACTTGCCACACGACTCGTGAGCATAGAAATCGGTCCACCGCGACACTGCACGAACAACCGACGTTGTCTCGTCGAAGATCTGCAATGCCCTGGTGCCGAGCATCGAGCCTGCCGCAGCGACGGACTCGAAGTCCAGCGGCACGTCCAGGTGCTCGTCGGTAAAGATCGGCGTCGACGATCCACCCGGAGTCCAGAACTTGAGTTGGTGGCCCTCACGGACGCCACCCGCCATCTCGAGCAACTCGCGCAGGGTGATGCCCAACGGCGCTTCGTATTGGCCGGGGCGCGTGACGTGACCTGACAGGCTGAACAGCCCGTAACCCTTGGACTTCTCTGTGCCTAGACCGGAGAACCAGTCCGATCCATGCAGCACGATCGATGGGA
>JBBSKS010000026.1:0-19292 GCA_038256095.1 Actinomycetales bacterium
GATTCCTCTCCACCCGAAGCGAATTCGGGCTATACGTCCTGGCGGTGGACGTCTCAAGTGTACCGTTCACAAGCATGATTGCTAGAACTTGCGAGTGGGAGTGAACGTGCTGACGCAGGCCCGACTCTCCGCAGCCCTAGCTGCTGGCCGAGCGGCGCGCGTGGTTTCGCGGCTACGTGGGGGTGGCTCAGCGCTACCCGGCCTGATCGCCGAGACAATCGACCCGAGCGTGCTCCGGCATACCTTGGCGTATGTCCCGCGCGGCATCGTGGTGGTGACCGGCACCAACGGCAAAACCACCACCACCAAAATGTTGGTCGCGATCTTGCGCGAGCACGGTTTGAGCGTCTTCACCAACCCCACCGGAAGCAACTTCACCCGTGGCGTGATTTCGGCGCTGCTGACCGAAGTCGACTGGCGTGGCCGGCTCGAGGCAGACGTGGCGGTGCTGGAGCTGGACGAAGCCCACGCCCTGCACTTTGCCGCGATCGTGCCGCCAACGCACTCGCTGCTGCTCAACGTCGCCCGAGACCAACTCGACCGGTTCGCCGAGATCGACTTCACCGCCGGTTTGCTGTCCTCCCTCGCGGAGAGCACCACCGACGCAGTGGTGCTCAACGCCGACGACGCGTTCGTGTCCCGGATCCCGCCGAAGCTCGACCCAGCGGTGGCGATTCACTGGTTCGGCGTGGACCCGTCCATTGCCGACCGGCTCCCGGAGATCCAAGAAGCCGACGTGCGTTTCGACGACCGCGCGAATGCGCCAACGATGGGCACCGACGATGGGTTGCTGCTGACCCACGACGCGCACTCCTTCACCGTGCGCTACCCCGGCGGCACGGACGTGGGGCCGGTTAAACTCAAGCAGCGCGGCCTCGCGGCGATGATCAACGCCACCGCCGCCAGCACGATGGCCCGGGTGGTCCTTGAAGACGACTTTGCGGCCGCCACCACCCTTGCGTCCCTCTCGGCGGTCGAGCCGCCGTTTGGGCGCGGAGAGGTCATCGACATCAACGGATCGCCGTTGGAGCTGGTGCTGGTCAAGAACCCCGCCGGCTTTACGGTGGCCCTTGGCACCTACGACTCGGCGCCCGAGGCGACGATGATCGCAATCAACGACAACTACGCCGACGGCCGCGACGTCTCCTGGTTGTATGACGTGTCGTTCGCCAGCCTGCGAGAGCGGGGTGTCGCGATGACCAGCGGCGTGCGCGGCTGGGACATGGCCCTGCGGTTGCAGTATGACGACGTGCCGGTGATCGCCACCGAACCTGAATTAGACATCGCTCTGGACACCTTTTTGGAGGAGCACGTGGGGGAGCCGACCCGACTCTTCTGCACCTACACCGCGATGATGCACCTACGCCGACGGTTGGCAATGACGTACGACGTGACCCGCTTTGGAGAGGAGCACGAATGAACGGGATCAGTAAGGGTGAGATCCACCTCGTCCACCTCTACCCCCGCGAGATGAGCATCTACGGCGACCTCGGCAACACGCGCTGCCTAGCGGCTCGGCTGCGCTGGCACGGATACACCCCGGTCGTGCACGACCACGGCCCCGGCGACCCATGGCCCGAGCGCGCCGACGTGATCTTGGGCGGCGGTGGGCAGGACTCCGGTCAGGTACGGGTCACCCAAGACCTCGATGCCCAAGCCGACCGACTCCGTGATCTGGCCATTGCAGGGGTCCCGATGCTGATGGTGTGCGGGATGTATCAACTGTTCGGCAAAGCGTTCACCACCATCGAAGGCACACTGCTTCCGGGCCTGGGGATCGTCGATGTGACCACGCAAGGCAACGACACGCGGATGATCGGGCCTGTGGTTCTCGAGACCGAGTTCGGAAGCGTCGTGGGCTACGAAAACCACTCCGGTTCCACGGAGTTGGGCCAGGGCCAGCGGCCGTTCGGCACGGTTTTACACGGCAACGGCAACAACCGCACCGACAAGGTTGAAGGAGCGCGCGTCCACAACGTGGTCGCGACCTATCTGCACGGCCCCGTGCTGCCCGCCAATCCGAAGCTCGCTGATGGCCTGCTGGAGATCGCGTGCCGCGCAGTCACAGGCGACTTCATCCCCGCTGACATCGACGACTCCCTTGCACTCCACGCCCACGAGAGCCAATTTTCACGTCTGGTTCCCGGTGGGCACCGCTAGAGCCAGGATCAGCCAGAGCCTGACCTGTGCCTAGGACTGGCTCCGTGCCGCCTTCTGTCGTGCGGTGCGTTTGCGCCCGATCAGCCACCCCGCCCACGCGGTGATCCCGAGCGGGACTTCCAGCAGGTGGGTGAACACGGCATACAAGAGGGCGGCAGCCGAGGCTGAGGCCGGGTCGGCACCAAAGGCCACGAGTATGCCGGCCGTGCCCACTTCGGTGACGCCGAGGCCCCCGGGGGTGATCGCGACGACGGTCAGGAACTGGCGGAAGGTGTAGGCCGCGAACAGCGGAATGACCGCGAGCTCCATGCCCACCGAGCGGGCCGACACCCAGTACAGGATGAAGAAGAAGCCGAACATCCCGACGAGCCCCAAGGTCATCCGAATGCTCCCGTTGCGCACGACACCGTCAATGCGGGACCGTTGATCCTCGATCAACGAATCCAGCGTGGCGACCCGCGGGAACCTCTTGGCCAGCGGCTTGGCCAGGGTGGTGACCGCGCCGCCGACCTCACGTGCGAATCGATCTGAGTAGACCAGGCCGGTAAAGAAACCGATGAAGATCAGCCCGACGGCCGTGGCGATCAGTGCGGCCAGGACCACGGGTCTGGGTGCATCGACCGGTCCGAGGATGACCGACAACGCGCCGAGCACCGGCAGCGTCAACCGGGCCAGCAGGTTCCAGATGGACGTCACGACGATGGAGGTCGAGATCGCCCGCCTGGCGAAGCCCCAGGAGCGAAACATCACGTAACTCAGCGCCACGCCTACCGCGCCACCGCCGGGAAGGAGGTTGCTGACCATGGATCCGGCGGCGTTGACCATCAGCGCTCGCAGGTGCGACAAGCCGGGCAGCGAACCGATCAACGTGAACGTGTAGCAGTACAGACCGGCGAGCAGCAGACCTGCCATGGCCAGCGCCGATCCCACGCCGACCAACTGCATCTGGTCCAAGATCTCCGGCCAGGTGGTCCCGGCGATCCGCGGCAAACCAAACACCAACAGCGCGATGGCGATCGAGAATCCGATCAGCGACTGCAGCACCTCTTTGACGCCGATCGAGCGCAGCGCGGCCCCCGCGGAAGGCTCGGGCTCGGGCTCGGGCGCGGAGGGAGGAATGGTTGCTTCAGTCATGCTGGCTCTCGGTCGGTCTACTCACTGGGCAACTATGCACGATGTCATGGAAGGCATCGCCCGGCGCCGGAGGTGGCGACGCGCGGTAGGGCTCCAGGAAGAACTCGCGGCCCAGCGCGAGCCGCAGAAGGGGTGTCGGGACGGCCAGGGTGAGCGCCAGGTTGCGGGTGCGGGTGCCGGACGGGGTGGTTTGGGACTGGTGCGCCGCCAGGGCGGCCCGTTTTGCGTGGATGTGGTCTCGCACGGTGACGCGGTGCGTAATGGCCGCGTTGGGGGTGAACGCGCCGGCCCATTCGTCGGGATCGAAGGCGCCGAGCAAACGGAGGCGGTGACCGACACGAACTGCTCGCACGATCGGCTCCCGGGGAGCGGTCGCCTCCAGCAGCCGAACCTTTTGACGCATTTGCGCTGCGCGACGAACGATGCGGTGCACCTGCACATGGTCGCGGTGGCCGTACCCACCTGCTTCGTCGTAACCGATCACGATGTCCGCGTGCTGTTCGTCAAGAATCGCCGCGACGCGGGTCGCTGCCTCAGAGATGTTCACGGCATGCAGACGCGTCCGGCCCCCGGCCGGCTGTAAAGTGTTCGGCCCCATGCCACTGTCGCCGTACCCAAGGTCGATCACCTGGGCTGCACCGAGGGCCAGCGCGCTCGCCCGCAACTCACGGAGGCGGCGCTTGCTCAGCCCACCCTCGGCGTACGCCGCGCAGGCCGGACCCGCGTCACCGTCGGTCGCGGTCACCAAGACCACCCGGTGACCTTCGGCGCTGAGCCGAGCTAAGGTGCCGCCCATCAAGAGGGCTTCGTCGTCGGGGTGAGCATTGACGGCCACCACACACAGGTGGCTCACCGCGTGCGACTCGGCATTGCTATGTCCTTCGGTGAAGTCGGTGAGGGTGCTGGTGGGGAATGGGAGTCCACGATAAGGGACGTGGCACGCTGTGCGACGTGTTGATCGCGCTCGTCTCCGACTGCTACGCGCCCCGGTTGGGGGGCATCGAGGTCCACGTCGCCGACCTTGCCGCCCACCTGCGGCAGGCCGGACACACCGTGCGTGTCATCACCGCGACGCCGGGGGTCAGCGAGCCCGGGCTGCTGCGGCTCACGCCACCGGTGCCGCTGGGCGCCCCGATCAATCCCTGGGCCGGGTCAGCGTTGGTCTCGCTGCTCGCTGGGGCCGACGTGGTGCATGTGCACATGGGCATCGTGGCCCCTTTCGCCCATCAGGCAGCTTCAATCGCCACGAAGCTCAGGGTGCCGACGGTGGTGACGTGGCACAGTCTGGTCGCCGATTCTCGCGCGACGCGTCTGCTGGCGCGGTCGTGGCGAGGCTGGGTTGACGCAGGGGCGGTGCCGACGGCGGTGTCCACGGTGGCCGCAGCCCAGGTCGCGGATGCGCTGCACCGGCCCGGCGTGCAGGTGCTGCGCAATGGGCTAGATCTCGCCAGGTGGCGCAGCGAAGGACTGCCCGGAGCGCCCGCGCGAGGCCCGGCCCAGGTGGTGAGCGCGACGAGATTCGCGGTGCGAAAGCGGCCCGGCGCGCTGATTGCGGTAATGGCCCGGGTCCGCGCCGCGATGGAGCCCGATCAGCGCGCGACGTTGACCATTCTGGGCGACGGCCCGTGGCTGGCTGCACTGCAACAGGTCGTGGCGCGATCGTCGCTGCGCGATTGGGTCACCCTGCCTGGGCGAGTCCCCCGCACGGACCTGCTCGAGGTCTACGAAGGTGCGGATCTTTACGTTGCCGCGAGCCGCCGCGAGGCCTTTGGGATCGCGGCCCTGGAGGCACGCACCGCAGGCTTGCCCGTCGCGGGGTATGCGGCCAGTGGGGTTGCGGACATCGTTGAGCCCGGCGTGGGTGGCGTGCTGGCCACCTCCGACGCCGATATGGTCAGGCGCTTGAGTGAGTTGATGGGCGAACGCGTGCGGCTTGCCTCGATGGCTGCCCACCACCGGGAGCACTCGCTGATCGCGCACGACTGGCCACGCGTGGTGAGCGACACGATGCATACGTATTCGTTGATCGGAAGGCAGGAAAGATGCGAGCACGAGTAGAGGCACGCAGCGCCGACGGCGTCGTGCGTCATGAAGGGGTGTTGAGCCACGGCGAAGACCCCGCGCGACTGCTGGCCACGGCAGGGTGGGACCCGACGTGGGTCGGCGCCGACCGTGTGGTCACCGAGGACGGCGCCAGTGAGGTCGTTCTGCGCTACGTGGTGAAGCCGGGGGAGCGCACCCATCCCTACCAGCGGCTTTCGACGTATGCCGTGGTCACCGCTGAGGTTGCTGGAGTCGAGTGCGTGCTGCTGACCTCGTTCAGTGACCCGCGCTCGCACGTCTGGGGGTTGCCCGGGGGTGGGATGGACGAGGGCGAAGATCCCGTTGAGTCGGTTCATCGCGAGGTGTGGGAGGAGACCGGACAACACATCGATGGTATCGACGCCCACGCCGTGGACACCGATCACTGGGTCGGTCGCGCACCGAGCGGCCGGTTCGAGGACTACCATCCGGTGCGGCTGATCTACGCCGCACGATGCCCGGATCCGACCGAGCCGGTCGTGCACGACGTGGGCGGGTCGACCGCCTCGGCCCAGTGGATCCCGACGGGGACGTGGGAGTCGGGGCCGCCGGTTCAAGCCTGGGGAGCGGCGGTGCTGCGTGACGTGTTGCGCCATGCTCCGGACCCTCGCCAGTGAGAGGCTGAGGGCATGGATATCGTCTATGACCTGCTGGTGTATGCGCACGTGCTGGGGCTCGCGGCTCTGATCGGCGGCTACTTCGCGCTTACCGTGCGCTCCTCCGGTGCCACCTTTGTGCCGAGCTCAGTGATGGTCTGGGGCGCACGCACACAAATCATTACGGGGCTGGCCATGGTCGGTCTAGCCGAGGCGGTGCTGGACTACGAGCTGAACCACGTCAAGATTGGGGTCAAGTTGGTCGTGGCGCTCGTCGCCGCCTGGCTGGTCGAGAAGGGCGCAGCAAAGGCTCGCCGTAGCGAGGTCGTGGCTCCAGGCATGGTCCACGCGGCCGGCGCACTGGCGATGCTTAACGCTGCGTTTGCCGTTCTCTGGTCTTAGCCAGCCACCACAAACCGATGACCGGCAACACCAGCGGGATAAAAAGGTATCCCTGTCCGTAGTGAGACCACACGCTGGCCTCGGGGAACCGCTCTGGCGTGAGGAAACTCCACGTGCCCACGGTGAGCACCCCGATGAGCTCGATGCTGATGGCCACCACGCTGACCACCCACGCTCGCGGCCCGGGCAGCGCGAGTGCAACGGTGGCGATGACGTAGATCGCGGCGGCGATGGCCGACAACGTGTAGGCCAGCGGGGCCCGATCAAAGTCGGTCAGTATTTGGGCGGTAGAGCGAGACACTGTCCCGATCACGAAGACGACATACAGGGCCAGGATGACGCGCCCTGGGCCCTGGGTTCTGGTGGGTGCGGCCGAGCTTTCGCTCATCCCAGCCCCACGCCATACCAAATCTGAGCCACCCGAGCGCACATCACGCCGGCGACGAAGGCCACCACCGCGAGCACCAGGGTGCCCCAACGTGACTGTTCTTCTTTGGCCCAGGCCAACCCGACCGCCGGCAACATAACCACAGTCACCAGGTAGGCCCACAACTCCCAGGTGGGCCCCACCGAAGACTGTCCGCTGGCCGCCGCAGCGGCATACCTCGCGAGGTAGCCGAGCATCGTGAGTTGCAAGAGCACCGTCGCGGTCACCGTAAGCGACCCAGGGGCAGCTCCGCGCAGGCCGGCAATGAGGCACACCGCAGCGACGAGGAGCGACACCGATAGCGCTAGCAAGGTCCACCCGTCCAGGTAGTCGTTGCCGGGCGCGGTTGTTCCGGTGATGACGGTGGCTGCGGCAAGGGTGATCATCGGGCGGCTAGGCCGGCCAACGCCGCCCCAGTCAGGCGTTGGGTGGTCCACTCGCTCATGGGCTCAGCGCCGAGGTGGTGATAGACCTCGATCGCGGGGGTGTTCCAGTCCAGGACGGTCCACTCCATCCGTGGGTACCCGCGCTCGAGGCAGACACGGGCCAGTGACGACATCAACTGGGCCCCGATTCCACCGCCGCGATGGGAGGGACGCACATACAGATCTTCGAGCCACAGCCCGTGGCGTCCGGTCCAGGTTGAGAAGGTGACGAACCAGATGGCCATTCCCACCACGACGCCGCTGCTTTCGGCGACGAACGCGGTGGCGGCGGCATCACGGCCCGCCGGGAACAGTGCCTGAGTAAAATTGTCCTGCGTGGCCGTCGCCGCGTCAGGCTCCTTCTCGTATGCCGCCAGTTCAGCAACGAGCTCGAGCAAAGCGGGGATGTCGTCTGGGGTGGCTGCGCGGATCACGTGCCAAGAGTAAGCGGTGCTTGCGCGGTGTTGCCGCGAAGCCTGCACTGGCGCGGCGGTCGGAGGCTAGTCAGCCGCCCCGCCTAGAATCACCTCATCATGGCAAGCCTGTTCGATAACCTCCCCCTGCCCGACTTCGGCGCCCCCTCAGCAGGCGTTGACGCGACGGGCGTCCCTGACTGGGCCCGGCAGGGTGATGCGACGCCCGGACCCAAAAGTGGCGCGCAATCTACGTGGGCACGGGCCGGCGCCCGAAGCCTCGAGGACCTCCTCGAAGGCCTGAACCCTCCGCAGCGCCAAGCGGTCGCCCATGAGGGCAGTCCCTTGCTCATCGTCGCCGGTGCAGGGTCGGGCAAGACCCGAGTGCTGACCCATCGCATTGCTTACCTGCTCGATCAGCGCGGTGCTGCGCCGGGTGAAATCCTAGCGATCACGTTTACGAACAAGGCCGCTGCGGAGATGCGCGAGCGGGTGGCTGATCTGGTTGGGCCCCGGGCGCGAGCGATGTGGGTGTCAACCTTTCACTCCGCCTGTGTGCGCATTTTGCGCCGCGAGGCGACAACGATTGGGATGAAGTCGACCTTCTCGATCTACGACGCCGCAGACAGCCAGCGACTGATGGCGATGGTCATTCGTGACCTGGACTTAGACCCCAAGCGCTACCCGGCGCGCGCCTTCTTGGCCAAGGTGAGCTCGGCGAAGAACGAGCTCATTGACGAAGAGTCGTTTGCTGCAGCGGTGGGCAACAATCACTACGAGCGGATGGTCGCTTCGGCATACACCGCGTATCAGCAGCGGCTGCGCGCGGCCAACGCCTTGGACTTCGACGACATCATCTCGATGACCGTTAACATTTTGCAGGCCTTCCCGGGGGTGCGCGAGCACTACCGACGACGCTTCAGGCATGTGCTCGTCGACGAATACCAGGACACGAACCACGCCCAGTACATGCTGATTAAGGAGCTGGTGGGCAGTGTGGCGCGCGCCGAAAGCGAGGCGGGGGCAGACATCCCGATCGCTGAGCTGTGCGTGGTGGGCGATGCTGACCAGTCGATTTACGCCTTCCGTGGGGCTTCGATTCGCAACATCGTGGAGTTCGAGCAGGACTACCCGCAGGCCACCACGATCGTGCTTGAGCAGAACTATCGCTCGACCCAGACCATCCTGGCCGCCGCCAACGCGGTGATTTCCCGCAACGGCAGCCGGCGAGACAAGCGCCTATGGACGGACGCTGGCTCTGGGGCTCAGATCGTGGGTTATGTCGGCGACGACGAGCACGATGAGGCGTCCTTCGTCTCCCAACGCATCGATGCCCTCGGTGACGAGCACGGGGTCCGGCCCGCAGACGTCGCCATCTTCTACCGCACCAACGCGCAATCGCGTGCCCTCGAGGAAGTGCTTGTCCGTACCGGCGTGCCCTACAAGGTGGTCGGTGGCACCCGGTTCTACGAGCGCCGCGAAGTCAAAGACGCGCTGGCCTATCTGCGGGTGATCGCCAACCCGGCCGACGACGTCAACCTGCGCCGGATCATTAACGTGCCGAAACGGGGCATCGGCGACCGAGCGGTCGAATGCGTGTCTCAACTGGCCACCCGAGAGCGGATTCCGTTCGTGGCGGCCTTGGGCCGACCCGACGATGCGCCGGGGATCGCCACGCGCTCGGTGACAGCTATCAAGGCGTTCACCACCTTGCTGGAGACCATCGCCAAGGTGGCCGAAGACCCATCGCGCGGCGTCGGCGATCTTGTCGAGGCGATTTTGGATTCCTCGGGATACATTGCCGGGCTGCGGGCCAGCCCTGACCCCCAAGACGAGACTCGCGTTGAGAACCTTGCTGAGCTCGTGGCCGTGGGCCGCGAGTTCGACGAGAATTACCCTTCAGGCACGCTGGTGGAGTTTTTGGAGCAAGTGTCGCTGGTTGCTGATGCTGACGAGATCCCGAGCGAAGACGGTGATCAGGGCGGCGTTGTCACCCTGATGACGCTGCATACGGCCAAGGGGTTGGAATTCCCGGTGGTGTTCTTGACCGGGCTTGAAGACGGAACTTTCCCGCATATGCGGTCCTTGAACGATCCGTCGGAGCTCGAAGAAGAGCGGCGACTGGCCTACGTCGGGATCACCCGTGCCCGGCAGCGGCTGTATTTGTCCAGAGCCGGAAGTCGATCGGCGTTCGGATCACCGCAGTGGAACCCGCCGTCTCGTTTCCTCGACGAAATCCCCGCAGACCTGTTGACGTGGGAGCGCACTGACGCTGATCGAGCGAGCTTCGCCGGTCGGGGCAGCGCCTCGTCCCGATCCGGGGTCGTGCGACTCAACCCACGCGGGGCTGGCCGCAGCCAAGCGTCAGGAACGCCGGTATCGGTGGTCGCGGGGGACCGCGTCACTCACGACAGTTTCGGTCTGGGCACCGTGGCTCGGGTCGAAGGAACCGGTGACAACATCATGGCCCACGTCGACTTTGGCGACAGCGGTGTCAAGCGGCTGCTGCTGCGCTTTGCCCCGTTAGAGAAGTTGTAAACCCCGAGAAACTGTAGTCACAGCAGGCCCTGCTGGGCCAACCAAGGCTGCGGGTTGATCTTTGACCCACCCGGGAGGGTGACCTCAAAGTGCACATGGGGGCCGGTGCTGCGCCCAGTGTTGCCGACCAGGCCGATGACGTCCCCCGCTGCGACCCGTTGGCCGTCGGACGCCAGCGACGACGACATATGACCGTAGGAAACCAGGGTGCCGTCATCCAGCAGCAGATCGAGGTAGATGCCACGACCGTTGGCCGAGTAGCCATTGGTGATAGTGCCTGAGCCGACGGCGTTCAGCGGATGACCGATCGGCGCGGCAAAGTCCAGGCCGCTGTGTAGCCGTCCCCAGCGCGTTCCGTATCCGGACGTAAGCGTGCCACCGGTGATCGGTGCGACATAACCACCGGAGGTAGTGCTCGAAGGTGACGTGGCCGAGCGTGCTCCGCTCCTGGACGCGGATGTTTGGGCGTCCCGACCCGACGTTTCGACCTTTGCGACCTTCGGCGGCGCAACAGACTCGGTCACGGCCGATCCTGTGGTGTCCGCTAATTCAGCCACGTCGCTGAGTGCATCCGCAGCCTGATCGGGGACGGCGGCTGCGACATCCGAGGTCCCGGCAAGCGCGACGTTGAGGTTCTTACTCAACGATGGCGCAATGTTCGTGGCCACGTTGGTGTCGAGTGAGGTGGAAGCTGCCGCGCTGAAGTCGACCATAGAAACAACCTGCGACGTCAGCGGCGATGTGCCGGCGGCGACGGAACTCGTTCCGGATAGGCCGCCGGTGCCAACGAGGAGAGTCGCAGCGACGGCCGCGGGACCGACGCGGAAAGCCAACTTTTGGCGGGCGTCACGCTTGCGGTCGCGACGATAGTGCGCACGGGTCAGCAGGTGGCCGCCGTGCGACATGCGAGCGGCGGGCGTCGCTACAGGCGTCGCCGAGGGCGTCCAGCCGAGCACGGCCACGTCTGCGACAACAGGGGTGGCGTCAGTGGAAAAGAACGGCGAGTGGTGACGCTCAGGACGGCATGGGCCATCGGCAGCAGACACAGAGAACCTCAAATTGTTGTTGGATCACGGGTGACCTTCCGCGTCGTCGCGGGATTCGCGCGGCGAGAAAGCGGCCGGCGGACGGGTCTGCAAGATGTTATCGCATCGTTACCATTCGTCCAATCCGCGTCCCAGGTCCTCGGTGCGCTAACCTGCCAGGCATGTCCTCCTCACCGTTGCGAGTGGTCGTGGCCAAGCCAGGTCTAGATGGTCACGACCGAGGGGCGAAGGTGGTAGCTCGGGCGCTTCGAGACGCAGGTGTCGAGGTGATCTACACGGGGTTGCACCAAACGCCCGAGCAGATCGTCGAAGCTGCGATTGCCGAGGATGCCGATGCAGTGGGATTGTCGGTGCTGTCGGGGGCGCACATGACGCTCTTCGCCAAGGTCATCGATCTCCTCGCGGCCAAAGACGCCGCCGACATCGTGGTGTTTGGTGGCGGCATCATTCCTGAGGCCGACATACCGCTACTGGCGCAGATGGGAGTCGCGAAGGTTTTCACCCCCGGCGCCACAACCACCGACATCACCGCCTGGGTCCACAACGAGCTCGCGCGCTCTTGAGGTGCAGCGCTATCGCGCTGTACTGATGGGGCTGTCCAACACGTCACACACTGTTTCAACCTCAACGATCGGAAATTGACACGTGGATCTGTTCGAGTACCAAGCCCGGGATATGTTCGAGGCGCACGGAGTGCCCGTTCTGCCCGCAGAAGTGATCACGGATGCCGGTAGCGCCGCGGAGGTAGCGACCCGCGTCGGCGCCGACAGCGGTGGCGTTGTTGTCGTCAAAGCTCAGGTTAAGACCGGTGGTCGCGGCAAGGCGGGTGGCGTGAAGTTGGCTAAGACCGCCGCTGAGGCCACCGATGCTGCCGAGCAAATCCTGGGCATGGACATTAAGGGCCACACCGTGGGTACGGTCATGATTGCTGCTGGGGCCAAGATCGCCGAGGAGTACTACTTCTCCATATTGCTCGATCGCTCCAACCGCACCCTGCTTGCGATGTGCAGCCGTGAGGGTGGCGTCGAGATCGAAACGCTGGCCGTAGAGCGCCCGGAGGCGCTGGCCCGCGTGGCCGTCGACCCGCTGGTCGGCATTGACGATGCTGTCGCTGCCAAGATCGCCGCCGAGGCCGGCTTCGAAGGAGACGACGCCGCTGCGATCGCCGACGTCCTCAAGACGCTCTGGGTGGTCTACCGCGAGGAAGACGCCACGCTGGTCGAGGTGAACCCGCTGGTCAAGACCGAAGACGGCAAGATCATCGCGCTGGACGGCAAGGTCAGCCTCGACGAAAACGCCGAATTCCGACACGAGGGCCACGCAGCACTGGTCGATGAGGGTGCAAGCGATCCGCTCGAAGCCAAAGCGAAGTCCAAGGGCCTGAACTACGTGAAGCTTGACGGCAACGTCGGTATCATCGGCAACGGTGCGGGCTTGGTCATGTCGACACTGGACGTGGTGGCCTACGCCGGTCAGGACTTGGCTGGCGGTGGAGAGCCGAAAGCCAGCCCCGCGAACTTCCTGGACATCGGCGGCGGCGCGTCTGCCCAGGTGATGGCCGATGGGCTGGACGTCATCCTTGGGGATGAGCAGGTGCAGTCGGTGCTCGTCAACGTCTTCGGCGGGATCACCTCGTGTGACGCGGTCGCAACCGGCATCGTCCAGGCACTCGAGTTGCTCGGTGACGCCGCCACGAAGCCGTTGGTGGTGCGCCTCGACGGCAACAACGTCGACGAGGGTCGCGCGATCCTGGCCCAGGCCAACAACCCCTTGGTCACCCTGGCCGACACCATGGACGGCGCCGCCCGCAAGGCCGCCGAACTCGCCGCCAACCACTCCAGCTGAGGACGAAGGAAACACGACATGGCGATTTTTCTCGATACCAACTCCAAGATCATCGTGCAGGGAATGACGGGCGGTGAAGGTCGCAAGCACACCCAGCGCATGCTGACCTCAGGCGCTGACGTCGTCGGCGGCGTCAACCCTAAAAAGGGTGGCCAGAGCGTCGACTTCGCGGACGGCGTCGCAGTGCCCGTCTACACCTCGGTCGCTGAGGCGATGGAGGCCACCGGCGCAAACGTCTCGGTCATCTTCGTGCCGGCCGCGTTCACCAAGGCAGCCGTCGTCGAAGCGGTGGACGCCGGCATACCGCTGGCTGTGGTCATCACCGAAGGTGTGCCCGTCAAGGACACCGCCGAGTTCTACAGTTACGCCTCGGCCTCGGGCGCGACCCGCCTGATCGGCCCAAACTGCCCCGGCTTGATCAGCCCCGGACAATCGAACGCGGGGATCATCCCGGCTGACATCACGACGTCCGGGCGCATCGGCTTGGTCTCCAAGTCTGGAACGCTGACCTACCAGATGATGTACGAGTTGCGCGATATTGGCTTCACCACGTGTGTAGGAATCGGCGGCGACCCCGTCATCGGCACCACGCACATCGACTGTCTCAAAGCCTTCGAGGAAGACCCCGACACGGACGCGATTGTGATGATCGGTGAGATCGGCGGCGACGCAGAGGAGCGCGCAGCTGACTACATCAAGAATCATGTCTCCAAGCCCGTTGTGGGCTATGTCGCAGGCTTCACCGCGCCAGAGGGCAAGACCATGGGCCACGCAGGCGCCATCGTCTCCGGCTCATCTGGCACCGCCGAGGCCAAGAAAGAAGCCCTCGAAGCCGCAGGCGTCAAGGTGGGCAAGACGCCCTCGCAGGCCGCCGAGCTGATGCGCGAAGTCATCGCGGGTCTGTAGTTGTAGGCAGGCAGTTCACAACGTTTGTGTCATCGCCCACAGCGCTACCGCTAGATCCGCGGTGGCGCTGCGGTGCGCCTACGTCATATGAGGCCGCGCGCCAGCGACGATAGAGGCGTTATGACTGTCCAAGACCGGCCCACCAAAACCCCTCGGGGCGCTTCGTCGCCCGCTGCTCGCGGCGCTGCGTGGTATTCGCCGGCGCGCCTACGGGCACTGGGTGGGGCAGTGATCGCTGGTGGTTTGGCCGCGCTGGTCGGCTGGCTCATCATTGCCGTCCCCGTGCTCGTGGCCTGGTTTGCCGATCCGCTCTCGACCGTCTCGGCGGGTCAAGCACTCGGGACCGCTGCGGGAGGGTGGGTGCTCGCGCACCGCGGAGTGATCGACACGGCGGAGGTGTCCGTGCAGCTGGCCCCCTTGCTGCTGACTGCCCTGCCCGTCCTGTTGTGCCGGTATGCCGCCCGGCACGTCCTCACCGACGATGCCGTGGTGACCAGGTCGCCAGCCATTAAGAAATTCCGGGCCGCCTGGCATGGAGTCCGGGGTAATGACCTCGCTGCCTTCGTCGTGGGATACCTCATGGTGGGGTTGGCGATCTGTCTTGGGTCAGGATTTAGCGCCACGCCAGCGTCGTTCTGGCTGGCCTTGCCCGGGCTGATGCTCGTGCCGGCAGCCGGCATTGCGCTGGCCTTAGTCAGCGAGCACCGCCGCGAAGAGAACCCCACCATCGCGCGGGCGCTGAGGTGGCTGACGCTCCAAATTCCCGTGCTGGCGCGACGGGGCTTGTCCCCTGCAGGAGAGGCGCTGGGGGCGCTAGCGGTCGGCTCGTTGCTCATCGTGGTCGCGCTGATCGCGATGCGGGGTGCTCGCATAGAGACGTTGTATTCAGCCCTCGATGCTGGGCCGGTGGGTATCGCAGTGCTCACGATGGGTCAACTGCTGATGCTTCCCAACCTCATGGTGTGGGCGCTGGGATGGGTCACGGGTGCCGGAATGTCTGTCGGAACCGTGCATGTGGGTTGGGAGCAAACCACCTCAGGTGACTTGCCCTTGATCCCGATCCTTGCGGCGTTGCCCGAGCCTGGCGCGATGCCTTCGTGGGCCGCTCTGGTCGTTATCTTCCCAGTCTGTGTTGGAGCCTGGTTGGGCTTTCGCGGCGCCCGCTCGGCACCCCGACTCGCGTCCTGGTGGACCAAAGCTCGGGTCGCTTTGTCTGCGTGCGCGTGGGTTGGTGTCGCGGTCTTGGTCGTGAGCTGGCTGGCCACCGGGAGCCTTACCCCTGGGCGCTTGGGCACGATCGGCACGGAGCCCTTGATGGCCACGGGCGCCCTCGTGGGCCAGCTCCTTGCTGGGGCGATCCTGGTGGTCACCACCATGCACGTCATGCGCCGCCGGTTGTAGTCTGCGCCTATGGGCGCCTGCGATCACACGCCACGCGTCTCCGTCCCCATCGTGGTCCTCGTCTCCGGCAGCGGCAGCATCTTGCAGGCGCTGATCGACGCAAGCACGGATCCCGACTACGGTCTCGAGATCGTCGCAGTGGGCTCAGATCGCTTCGATATCGAGGGTTTGCGACGTGCTGAGCGAGCGGGGATCACCACGTTTGTATGCAGTGTGGCGGACCACCCGACGCGCGCACAGTGGGACGAGGCGTTGGCCCGACAGATCGACGCGCTACTGCCGGTGAGGGAGGGAGCCGCCACTCAGATCGCCGCTCACCGGTGGGTGATCAGCGCCGGCTATATGAAGGTGCTCGGCCCGGCAGTGCTCGACGCCTTCACTGTGCTCAACACGCATCCGGCTCTGCTGCCTGCCTTCCCGGGGGCGCATGCGGTGCGTGACGCGCTCGCCTATGGGGCCCGGGTCACCGGCACCACCGTCCACCTCGTTGACGCAGACGTCGACACCGGCCCTGTGGTGGCTCAACGAGCTATCCCCATCCGTGCCCACGACACCGAAGACTCGCTCCATGAGCGCATCAAGACGGTCGAGCGAGACCTGCTCATCCGCACCGCCCATGACATCATCACCCACGGTTTTACCCAGTCCGGACGAAAGGTCACCCTCGCGTGAGCGCCACTGCCCCATCCACCCACCCGATCCGTCGAGCCCTGATCTCGGTCTACGACAAGAGTGGTTTGGAAGATCTCGCCACCGCGCTCCATATCTCGGGGGTGGCCCTGGTCTCCACGGGATCGACCGCAGCCCGGATCGCGGCGGCGGGAGTGCCGGTGACCACGGTGGAGGAGGTCACTGGGTTTGCCGAGTGTCTCGATGGGCGGGTCAAGACGTTGCACCCCAGCGTGCACGCGGGCCTGCTCGCCGACCGCACCAACCCCGCCCACGTCACCTCGATCGAGGCCTTGAGCATCGAGGCGTTCGACCTTTTGGTAGTTAATCTCTACCCCTTCGCCGACACGGTCGCCTCCGGCGCGGACCCGGCGGGCTGCATCGAGCAGATCGATATCGGCGGGCCAGCCATGGTGCGTTCGGCTGCCAAGAATCACCGCAGCCTCACCGTTGTGGTTGACCCGGCGGCCTACGGCGAGGTCATTGACGCCGCGGCGGGGTCGGGTTTCACTTTTGCGGCACGGCGCCGGTTCGCGGCCCTGGCGTTTCGGCATACCGCCATGTACGACGCGGCCGTCGCTTCATGGATGGCCGCACAGATCGATAGCGATTCGCCCCTCTCCGACGGCGGCCCGTCCCTGCCCGTGTGGGTCAGCGCCAGTTGGGACCGCTCCAACGTGCTGCGATACGGGGAGAACCCGCACCAAGGCGCGGCGGTGTATGCCGAGAACCCAGGGAGCCCGTTCGCCAGCGGCCCAGGCGTGGCTGGGGCGCAGCAACTGCACGGTAAGGCGATGTCTTACAACAACTTCGTGGACGCCGACGCCGCGCTGCGGGCGGCGTTCGACCATGGCGACCAGCCCTGTGTGGCCGTGATTAAGCACGCCAATCCGTGCGGGATCGCGGTGGGAAAGGACGTCGCACAGGCTCATGCACGGGCCCATGCCTGTGACCCCGTGTCGGCCTACGGCGGCGTGGTGGCCACGAATAAATCGGTCTCGGCGGCGATGGCCGCGAGCTTGAGTGAGATCTTCACCGAAGTGATTGTCGCCCCCGACTTCGACGCGCGGGCGCTTGCCCTGCTGCAGTCCAAGAAGAACGTGCGGCTTCTGAAAGTGGCTGCCCCTACGGGCCGGCCGGTGCTGGAAGGCCGACTGATCTCAGGCGGATTGCTCATGCAGCGTCGCGACCAGATCGATGCTGCGATTGCCGACGGTGGTGATGAGGCCAGCAGGTGGCGCCACGTTGCTGGCCCTGTTGCCGACGCGGCCACGATGGCCGATTTGTCGTTTGCCTGGCGGGCTTGCCGCGCCGCCAAGTCGAACGCCATCCTGCTCGCCAACGATGGCGCAAGCGTCGGCATCGGTATGGGTCAGGTCAACCGCGTCGACAGCTGTCACCTGGCTGTCCGTCGTGCTGGCGACCGTGCGCAAGGCAGCGTCGCAAGTTCTGACGCCTTCTTCCCGTTCGCCGACGGTCTGCAGGTGCTGCTGGATGCAGGGGTGCGCGCCGTCGTGGCCCCCGGTGGATCGATCCGCGACGACGAGGTCATCGCGGCAGCCCAGACCGCCGGAGTCATCATGTATTTCACCGGAACCCGCCACTTTGCCCACTAGGGCGATCGCGGCAGCGCGAGGCGTCGACGCCTTCGCTGTCGCGATCGTCGTCGCCGTCATTAGTGGTGCCATGGTTGCGGTCCAGTCCCGGATCAACGGCGCGTTAGCCGAGCAGATCGGACTTTTTCCGTCGGCCGGCGTCAGTTTTGCCACTGGGTTAGCGCTGCTCAGCACGCTGCTCGTGCTTCGCCCGTTCCGTCGCCACCTCGCCGCCGTGCCAGCGGCGATCAGGGCCCACCGGTTGCGGTGGTGGCAGGTGCTGGGGGGCGTGGGTGGGGGGCTTGTGGTCGCCACCCAGACGTATGCGGTCCCGCTGGTCGGCGTGGCCGCCTTCCTGATCGCGATCATCGGTGGCCAGGGCACGAGCGCTCTGCTGGTGGACCGCCTTGGCCTAGGGCCCGCGGGCACGTTGCCGTTGTCGCGGACGAGGGTCGCCGCTGCGGTGGTGGCTGTGGGGGGAGTGGTGGTCGCGGCCACCGCGGGGGGCTCGTCGGGAGATGTCGCCGGGGGGAGCGCGGCGCTGCCGGTGCTCCCGCTAGTTTTGGCCTTTGCGGCGGGCCTCGGTGGCTCGCTGCAATACGCCTTCAACGCCCACGTAACGACGGTCACTCGTGACCCCATGGCCACGACCTGGATCAACTTTGGAGTCGGGGGTGCCACGGTCGCAATCATCGCGAGCTTGGTTGCGCTCCTGGGTGCCCTACCTGCGGTGCCTGCTTGGAATGCGCCGTGGTGGGCGTGGCTGGGCGGACCATGCGGGATGGTGTTCATCGCCGGGGCGGCGTGGGCTGTGCAGCACACGGGGGTGTTGGTTTTCGGGCTCATTGCGGTCACCAGCCAGATCAGCATGGGCGTCGGGCTCGACCTGGCCAACCCCGTGTCGCCGACGTCGATTAACGCTCATTTCCTCCTCGGCGTGGCAATGACCATCGCCGGCGCGGCGTTTGCTGGCTACGCCACGCGTCGAACGCGCCAGCACAGCGGCCCGGGTGGCTAGAGTTCGTCCATGACTGCGCGCACACTCGACGGCTTGGCCGTGCTGGCCGACATGAAGATCGAACTCGCCGCCCGGGTGGAGGCTCTCGCGGCGGCCGGTCACCGCCCGGGCTTGGGCACCATCTTGGTGGGAAACGACCCGGGGAGCACCTGGTATGTCGGGGCTAAGCACCGCGACTGCGCCGAGATCGGTATCTCCTCAATCCGCCGCGATCTGCCCGCCACCGCCACCCAAAGCGAGGTGGAGGCGGTGATCGACGAGCTCAACGCCGACACTGGCTGCACCGCTTTTTTGGTGCAGCAGCCGACCGGCCTGGACGAGTTTGCACTGCTGTCGCGCGTGGACCCGATCAAAGATGTCGATGGCCTGCACCCGATGAACCTGGGATCCCTCGTGCTGGGCAAGGCCGCTCCGCTGCCGTGCACGCCGGTCGGTGTCGTGGAGTTGCTACGCCGCCACGAGGTTCCGATCGCCGGTGCTGAGGTGGTGGTGATCGGGCGCGGATTGACGGTAGGTCGTCCGCTCGGTCTCATCCTGACCCGACGCAGCGAAAACGCCACCGTCACCCTCTGTCACACCGGCACGGTCGACCTCGCCGCCCATGTGCGGCGCGCCGATATCGTGGTCGCCGCAGC
>JBBSKS010000027.1:0-19182 GCA_038256095.1 Actinomycetales bacterium
GATGGCACCGTGCGCAGCGTTGCCTCGGCGCTCGTTGATTCCGGTATGCCGATCGGTCTCCTACCCGGCGGCACCGGCAACCTCCTCGCACGGAACCTGGGTCTGCCGGTCGATTCGATCCGCCGATCGCTGACGGTGATCTTGACCGGTCGTAACGCTGAGATCGACACGTGCAGGCTCACGCTGACCCGCCCTGAGTTCGACGAGTTGGAAGATCGCACCCAAGACCCAGACGATTCGGCCCGCAATATCAATATGCACGACGCCGCCCATAATCCCGATACTCCCAAGGTCGAAGAACACACCTTCTTGGTGATGGCTGGCCTCGGTTTCGACGCCGAGATCATGGCCACGGCTCCCGAAGACCTCAAAGCCACCATCGGCTGGGGCGCCTACGTTTTTGCCGGTGCCCAACACCTGAAGGGCCCGCGGTTCCACGTGGACGTGGAGTTTGCTGATGGCACCACCGACCACCGAGACGTGCGTTCGGTCATCGTGGGCAACGTCGGCAAATTACAGGGCGGATTTAAGTTGCTGCCCGAAGCGCGATCCGACGACGGCCTCGTCAGTGCCCTCCTGCTCTACCCGCGCGGCCTGCTCGGATGGGCTTCGATCTGGCGACGCCTGGTCATGGGCAGCGAAATCGGGCCGCCGGCCCGCCTGAAGCAATTCTCGTCAACGCGCGTGCGGGTTGAGGCATCCAAGCCCGTCCAACTGCAAATCGACGGCGACCCCCTCGGCTCGGTCAGCGTGATGGACGTGGAGGTCAAGCCCAAGAGCCTGATCGTCCGGCTACCAACCAAGTCCTAATCGACGGACTCAGTTCACAAGTAGCCCACATCTGCGAGTTACAAACCCTCTATGACCTCACCGTCGGTCAGCGTGATGGTGAAAGACACGCCAAGGTCTTGGCTGGGAAACGAGGTGGTTGTTCACGGCCACCAGGCCCAGAACCTGCCATTGAGAATGGCTAACCTCCACGTCGAACCCTGGCATCTACCCTGCGCTGGAACCGCAGCACGTCGTTGTATGCCGACGCATAGGCAGCCCGGAAGGTCGCCTCTGCGGGGCGAGAGTGCGTCATACCCCAGTCATGTCCGGCAGGGTCGTCTTGTTTCAGTCGGCGGTGCCCGAGCGAGCCGCGTCGAGGGCGTGGCGCTCCTCGGGGCTCAGCGTGGTGTCGCTCTTGCCGCCGACGATGCCCTTGGCGTAGGTACGGCTTTCGCTGCGCGCGTGGATGGAACTCAACACCATGCCGTCCCCGCGGTCGTCGATGATCGCCGCGCTAAACGACATACGCCCGCCCATATCGCCGAAGGCGTCGTAGCGCACCACCGCCACGTGCTGCAGCCCTTGCTCCAACCCACCGCGGACCAAGGCCACCGACGATTCGAGCGCCGTGATGCGCGCCCGCTCAACGCCGAGGGCTTTGGCTTGGCTAGCCAAGACCCCGGTGACGTCTGCCTCGCCGTCACCCCACAACACTGCATACCGGCGGGACATCTCGTCATAGCGCCGACGGTTGCCGATCGCTATCAGCAACGCAACCAGGGCCACCACCGCAGCGCCGATGGCGACATAACTCCATACGTCTGGCGAGGTCACGCCCCGACCCTATGCCGATTGCTGACCTGCGACCGACCGCCACCGCCGCACGGTGGGCCCGGCTCAGTCACTCACTCACTCATTCACATTAGGGTTTGCCCCTATGACGCAGCGACGGGTGATAGCAGCGGCGGTAGCGCTGCTCGTGATCACCCTGGGCGCGCTCGGGCTGTCAGCCAGCGTGGGCTCACCCAACGCGGCCCCTGGTGCCCCTATCGCTGGTGTCCAAGACTCCGAACCGCTGCCGCGCGTCGTGATCATCGGGGTGCCCGGTTGGTCGTGGTCGCAGATCTCGGAGGCGACCCCCACCCTGAACGACATAGTCGCCAGCGGCGCCAGCGGCTCGCTGGTCGTGCGCGGCACCTATCCGGTGACCTGCCCAGCCGACGGATGGTTGACCCTCGGCGCTGGGCAGCGAGCCGCTCCCGATGAAGACGACGAGCAGAGCCGGTGCGCTCTAGACCCCGCGTCTTTGGTGGAGCAGACGAAGCGTCGTGCCGTCGTGCCGGACTTACCGCTGTGGCAGATCGCCGCTCAAGAGCGCTCGATCGTGCCCCACCTCGGTGGGCTCTCTGATGCCCTGGCCACGCAGGACCTATGCGTGGCCGCCTACGGCCCGCTGGCAGCTCTCGGCGCCGCCGACAGGGCAGGCACGGTGGCCCGCTACGAAGCGGTGACGCTGGCGACGATTGACGAAGCGCGGACCACGCCTGGCCAAACCAAGTGCGCGGTCGATCTCATTGACGGATCGAATCTCACCCCCAGCGAGCTCGATGCCCAGGTCGCTCTGGTGGCCGAGGGGCTGGACGACGACACATTGCTGATTGTCGCTGGCCTCTCCGACGAGGCCGCGGCCCCGGCATTGCACCCGGTGCTGGTGTCACTCCCCGGTGCCAGTGCCAGCACCCCGGGGGCGCTGTGGTCTGCGAGCACCCGACAGTTCGGGCTGATCCAAACGACCGACCTGACGGCGACGATCCTCGCCACCTTAGGCATACCCAAACCTGACACGATCTCCGGCGCGCTGATCACGAGCGTCGACCGCGAGGGAACGGATCGCCTACAGGCCAACCGCGACCTTGCGGCCGCCGCGACGCTTGCCCCTCGGGTCTTGCCCCGTTTGGCCGTCGTCGCCGGTACCCTACTCTTTGTGCCCCTCGTGGGCAGTGCGGTGTGGGCACGCTTCTCCGTCCATCCTCGCGGTGGGGCTCTGGCCCGGATCGTCCTTGCCGTCAGTGGTTCAGCGCTGATGGCCTTCCCCGGGGCGGCCTTCGCCGCGTCTCTGCTGCCGTGGTGGCGAGTTGGGGCCGACCCAGCCACAACAGACCCCGCCACCGTTGGTCTCCTTGGGCCGACCACTGCTCTCGTAGCGGTAACAGCGTTGCTCGGCGCCATCATGCTGGGCCTGGCCTGGGGCGCGCAGGTGCTGGTGCCGCACCGCCTTGTCCCGGTGGCCGTGGTCGCCGCGCTGACCATGCTCGTGATCGGCGACGACGTCCTACAGGGTGGCCGGACGGGTCTGATCTCCGTTATGGGCGCGCTCCCCGTTGCCGCCGGTCGCTTCTACGGCATGGGGAACGTGGCGTTCGGCATCTTCTCTGCGGCTGCGCTGATCTTGGCGGGCTGCATCGCCTCGATGCTGACTCACCCCGGTCACCCCTACCGGTGGTTAGCGGTGGCCTCTGTGGTGATCATCGGAGTGACCGCTGCGGCCATCGACGGGCTCCCTCAATGGGGCGCGGACTTCGGTGGGGTCCCGGCCACCCTCGTCGGCACCGGCATCTTGGCCACCGCAGCGGCCGGTCGGCGGCTCAGAGCGTCACTGATCTTGGTGTTGGTGGTCATCTCGCTCGCAGTGGCCGGCGTTGCGATGTTTGCCGATTGGTTGCGCCCGCCGCAGGATCGCACCCACCTCGGCAACTTTGTCGCAGCCCTGCTCGAAGGAGGGGCGTGGCAGATCGTGACCCGCAAACTCGACCAGAGCGTCGGCATACTGCTGGCGTACCCCGCGTCGTGGTTGGCCGTTGCCGCGCTGGCTGTGGCGATCTATGCGGTTGCGGCCCGGCGTTCGGCGCTGTCGCGCTCGTTGCGACCGCTCTGGGACGAGCCGTTGATGCACGCCTGCGCGACGGCCTTGATCGCAGTGTGGGTGCTCGGGTGGGTGCTCAACGACTCCGGGATCTCGGTGGTCTCGCTGGGGCTTACCGTAGCCGCAGGGGCAGCGGTCGCCGTCGCAGCGCGAGGGCGATCCAGACATCCCGAAACTGCTTAGCCCGGTGTATTTGCGAGCGCCAGTCCTTGCCGGTCACCCGGTGCTGCAACGGGCATGGGACCTCGCTGACCCGCCCGCCAGCCCTGAGCACGTCGATCGTCAGCGCCACCTCGACCCCCCAGCCGCGGGCTAACGGCATCGCCTCATCAAGGGTCGGGCGGCGCACACACCTCATGCCACTCAGGGGCTGCACCGGCCGCCACCCAGCGACATCTTCGATGCCTTGGGCGGCAAGCTTCACCACCAACCCAAACCCTCCGCCGGCGCTGTCTTGCGGCGGCAAAACGGCAATCGTCATGTCGGTCACGCCGTTGAGCACCGGATCGCACAGCACGCCCAGCTCGCCCGCGCTCTCCTGCAGATCGGCGTCAACGAACAGCACCGCCGCGTCGGGGTGCGCCTCTTTGGCCGCGGCCGCACCAGTCATCATGGCCGCCGCCTTGCCCCGGTTCTTGGCGTGCCGCTCAACGTGGACTCCGTGCTTGCGAGCAATCGCCGAGGTGTCGTCGGTGCTCCCGTCATCGACCACGATGATCGCCCCCACTTGGGCGACCCCCGCCTGCAGGTGGTGCAGGGTCGACCCCAGGCGCTCCGCCTCATCCTTGGCTGCCACGACGGCCACCACGCGGACTGGTCCTTGCCTGTTCATGCTTAGCGCAGCGTGACCTGACGGCTGATAATCCCGCTCCGGGCCCGCCGTTCGTCTGCGTTGAGGGACTCGGTGAGCTCCAGGGCCGCGGCATACCGGCTCTGTATGTCGACCAGCGCCGGCCCGTGCTCGGCTGCCGGGATCTGGGGGTCGACCTCAAAAACAGGGACTAGCAGCCCAGCAGCTCGGAAGGCGCCCAGCAGTGTCGTGCCCTCGCCAAGCGTGTGCTCACCGGCGGCCTGCAACCGCGCCAGCGCCGTCGTCGCCGAGTCTTCGTCCTGCGGGAGGATCCAGCGGATGTAGGCGCGACCGCCCATGAGGCACCAATACGCGGACTCGACGTCGCTGATTTTCGTCGTCGGGACGGCAGCAGCGTTGGTCTGCTCCAAGGCAGCAGCAACCTCAGGATTGTCGTCATCCTCGGCAACCCAGAACGAGAAGTCTTCGTGCACGACGACCTCAAGCGCTTGCGCCTGATTCACGATGTCCTGCAGTCGCGGGGTGCCGACCGTCGCGGGGGTCAAGGTGGCGACGGGAGTGCCGGGCTCTGAGTCGACAACCGCCAACACTGCCTGGGCGATGTCGCGGCTGGCGTCGCCGCTGGAGGCACGCGACTGCAGAGCCACCATCATTTCGCCGTCGCCTCGGTGCAGCGCAGGCATCGCGCCGGGCAGCACGGTGGCCACCGTGACCTCATGCGAACTGCCGTCGGGCAGCGTCACCGAGACGGTGGCCGTGGCCGTCGGCACGATTTCGCGCAGCGCCACCCAGTCGCTTTCATTCGCCATGCCCTCGAACGGGCGAGCCACGTGCGGCGCCCGCGCCTGGCTCGGATCGGTGGCGGTGCGTTGCTGATCTGATTGACGTTTACGTCGAGAAGCCTTACCCATTCGGCGGAGTCTACGTGCGCGGCGCACTGACACGTGTGCAGATAGCCTCGATTCATGAGCCCGAATCACCTCGATGGCAGCGAGCACGTCCAGACTCACGTTGATGGAGCGTTGGGGGTCATCACCTTGACCCGCCCTGCGGCGCTCAACGCGTTGGACGACGAGATGGTCCAGGGCATGCACGAGGCCCTGACTCGCTGGGCCGAGGACGATTCGGTGGCGGCGGTGTGGGTCCAGGGCGGCGACCGGGGTTTGTGCGCCGGTGGGGACGTGCGAGCGGTGCGCGAGATCGCCCTGACCGGCGATCTTGATCGGGCGATGTCGTTTTTTCACGCCGAGTACGCGCTCAATCAGCTCATCGGCGACTTCGGAAAGCTCTACGTCGCGTGGATGGACGGCATCGTGATGGGCGGCGGTTTGGGCATCTCGGCCCACGGGTCGCACCGGCTGGTGACCGAGCGCACCAAGATCGCCATGCCCGAGACGATCATCGGCTTCTTCCCCGACGTGGGCTCACTGTGGTGGCTGTCGCGCGCTCCGGGTGAGCTCGGCATACACCTCGCGTTGACCGGCACCACGATCGGTGGGCCTGACGCGGTGACGGTCGGACTGGCTGATTACGTGATGTCCTCCAGCACCCAAGAGCAGGTGTATGCCGACCTGTCCCGGGCCGCGAGCAGCTTCACCGCCGAGGACTTGCTGGCGTGGGCGCCTCCCGCTGAGCACCGGGTCGACAATCAGGGCTCTGGTGGGTCTGTCGGCTCTGGTGGGTCTGTCGGCTCTGATAGCTCTGCTGGCTCTGGCCGGTCCGCTGAATCGCGCGGCCTCGAGGTGCAACGCCACTGGATCGATGACTGCTACGCCGGAGTTGACCTAGCCCCGATCGTCGAGAAGTTGAGGTCCTCACCGGAGCCGGCTGCGGTTGAGGCTCTTGAATTGATGGAGCAGCGATCACCCTTCTCGGTGGCGATCACCCTAGAAGCGATTCGGCGGGCCGCCGATATGTCGCTCCAAGAGGTGTTGGCCCAAGACGCCGTGCTGGCTCGGGCCTGCGTCGCGCACCCGGACTTCGCAGAGGGTGTGCGCGCCCAACTGGTCGACAAGGACCACTCGCCTCAGTGGGCAACGGCGCACCTCAGCGAGATAGACCACGCCGACGTCCTCGCCGCCTTCGAGGTGCCCACGGACAAGCGGCCTGCCGTTTGAGCGCTCTGGCGCACTTTTCGCATACCGCTACGTGTCGCTACGTGTCGCTGCGCATCGACAGGGCTTCGAGGGCTTGAGCCATCTCGTCCCACTCGATGATTTCGGCGTCGCGCTCCAGGGTGGCCTCGGGGCCCTTGCCCGCCAGCACGACGGTGTCGATGGGGGCAGCGCGGCCCACGGCATACCTGATGGCTTCGACGCGGTTTGGCAGCGAGACGAAATTGTCGCGGCCTGCCTCGCGGGCGCCGCGCTCCATCTCGGCCAAAATGTCGCCGATCGGGGTGTCTCGGTGGTCTTCCTCGGTGAACACCACGTGATCGGCGCCAGCAGTCGCGGCAGCGCCTAGAGGGGCCCGCTTGCTGGGGTCGCGCGGGCCACCAGCGGCGCCAAGGACCACCCACAACTGCCCCTGCGTCGTGACGCGCACCGTCTCCAAGGCCTTCTCCAGGCTTGGCGGTGTGTGCGCAAAGTCGATGATGACCCGAGGGTCACCCGTGCCGCGGTCCGCCATCTCCATCCGGCCCGGCACGCCCCCGAACGTCGCCAGCCCCGCCACCAGCGCGTCGACGTCGGCACCGGCCAAGGCCCCAGCAGCGATGGCCGCCAGCGCGTTGGCGACGTTGAATCGGCCAATCATTGGCAACACCGCGTCCCAGTGACCATGGGGAGTGTCCAATGTGAAGCGCAAATCGTCCGGTCCCTCGACCACATCGCTCGCTCGCCACCCTGGAGTTGGCAACGGGACCGACTCGCCCGACACGATGGAGTCACCAGACGCGATGGAGTCACCCAAGGGGTCCGCGGAGTAAAGGGTCGGCCCGTCCGTCATCGCCAGCAACTGCTCGGTCCACACGTCGTCCGCGTTTAGCACGGCCACCGGGGCTCGCTGGACCAACAACGCCTTGTGCTCAAAGTAGCCCTGCATCGTCTTGTGGAAGTCCAAGTGCTCGGCAGTCAGATTCGTCCAGACTGCGATATCAAACTCGACGCCCCGCACCCGGTCCAAGGCCAAAGCGTGGCTGGAGGTCTCGACCACCACCACCTCGACACCGTCGTCGGCCATCTCACGCAAGATCTGCTGCACCTGCGGCGACTCCGGGGTCGTGAAGTGCGCGCGAGGTTGACGCAGCACACCGTCACTGAGTTCATAGCCGATGGTCGACAATAAACCGGTGCGTCGGCCAGCGGCTCGCAACAAGTGGCGCGCCAGACAGGACGTGGTGGTTTTGCCGTCGGTGCCGGTGATGCCGATGACCTGCATTTGTGCGCTCGGGTGCCCGGACAAGGCTGCCGCGGCGTCGGCGAGCGCCGCCCTCGCATCTGGCACCTCGACATACGGCACCGGGCAGTCGATGCCCTCGGGTAAACCCTCACCGATCACCGCAACCGCGCCACGGGTGATCGCGCGAGAGATGAACGTGTGGCCGTCGAAGCGGGCCCCGAGGATGGCGACGAAGACGTCGCCGGGCTGCACCCAATCGCCCTGATGAGTGACGTACCCCAACTCAGGGTTGTCTTTCGTGGAGTCGGGCGCGGGGAGGTTGAGCTCTGTGGTGAGGTCAGCCAGTCTCATGGTCGTTAAGCGTAGGGCCTGGGCCGTCTTTGCGAGCAGGACTCGGCGCCGCGTTTGCGCTTGATTCCCCGCGAACGACGTTGATGACGGCTTCGCTGATATCGGCAAGGACGCGCTGCACCAGGGCGAGTTCGTCGTCGGTGTAGGCCAACATCGCTTCGTTGAGTCCCGCGTTCAGGGGACTAAACATCTCGCGGCTGACCTTCTCGGCCTGCTTGCTGACGTCCAACCGCACTCGGCGGCGATCGTCGGGGTCAGGGTGGCGCACGAGGTGTCCGACGCGCTCCAAGCGGTCCACCAGAGCAGTCACGGCAGCCGCTGACAGGCTCATCCGCTTCGAAACGTCAGTGGGCGTCATCGACTTTCCGTGCTGCGCGGCCTGCGACATGAGGTTCATCGCCATGAGGTCGCTGCGGTGCAAACCCAGGTCGTGGCCAACGCCGTCTGAGTACAACTGGAGGCGTGATGCCAGGCCGCGCAAGGTATGCGCAACCGCCCGAGAGGAGGGTCGGTCGCCAACACCCGGGCGAGTGGGAACCTGCGGAGCTTCGGTCACGTTGGCCTTGTAGTCTTTCGAAAATCGAATGATTGCTGACCCAGGTTAGCGAGATTGAGGAGCAAGTGTGATTCAGCCCACCGTCGCGGTGATCGGATCCGGCGTGTCAGGGTTGACGGCAGCCTATGCACTGCGTGCAACGCACGCCGTGACTGTCTTCGAATCAGAGCCCCGATTGGGTGGGCACACCCATACTCATGACGTGCGCGATCCTGACGGTAAGCACTATCAGGTCGATAGTGGATTCATTGTGCATAACGACCGGACCTACCCGCAACTGCGGGCCCTGTTTGCCGAGTTGGGCATCGAAACTCGGCCCACCGAGATGAGCATGAGCATCACCTGCGGGGGCTGCGGCCTGGAGTATGCCGGCGGTCGGGGACTCAAAGGAGTGCTTGCCAGACCTAAGAATCTGCTCCGACCCGCCTTCGTCGGAATGTTGTGGCAAGTGCGCTCTTTCCACACCGCGGCTAAGGCCTATCTTGAGAACAGCGAGCCAATCGACCTCACCTCTTTCGGCCAGTGGTTGACCGCCAAGGGGTTTGGGGACTATTTCATCCGCCATTACGCCATCCCGCTGGTGTCGTGCGTATGGAGCTCGGGGGATTCGGTGGCGCTGGAATATCCAGCCCGCTATCTCTTCACGTTTCTTAATCACCACGGAATGCTGCAACTGACCGATAGCCCGCAGTGGTTCACCATCGTTGGTGGCTCCGCTTCATACGTGACCGCTATCGCGGCGACGCTGCCCGACATTCGACATGGCGACGCCGTGGTGTCGGTGAGGCGCACCATCGACGCTCGGGTTGAGGTCCGGACGGCGTCGGGTTTGACCTCACCCTTCGATCAGGTGGTCATCGCCACCCACGCCGACATCGCCCTGGGGTTACTGGCCGACCCGACGACTGCGGAAAAGCGCGTGCTGGGGGCCTTCGAATACTCCAAGAACGAGACCGTTCTGCATACCGATGCGTCGATCTTGCCGACTGTTCCTGCGGCGCGTTCATCGTGGAACTACGCGATGGATGACTGCACCGAACCGGCCGTCTCGGCCCGCGTGACCTACTGGATGAACCGCTTGCAGGGCCACGAATCGTCCTTGTACTATCTGGTCACCCTCAACGCGACGCACACCCTGGACCCGCGATCCGTGCTGGCGACGATGCACTACACCCACCCGGCATACAACGCCGCGCTCGTCGCCGCACAAGGCGA
Source organism: Actinomycetales bacterium (assembly GCA_038256095.1). Classification (GTDB taxonomy): domain Bacteria; phylum Actinomycetota; class Actinomycetes; order Actinomycetales; family Dermatophilaceae; genus Ornithinicoccus. Next base: position 9,967 of record JBBSKS010000027.1, read on the forward strand.
ACTGGCTTCGCTGAACACCAGCAGCACCGCCTACGCCGGGGCGCACTTCGGGTGGGGCTTCCACGAAGACGGCTGCCGCTCGGGGTATGCCGCAGCCGAGGCGACCATCGCCGCCTCATGACCCACATTGCGTTGCCGACGTTGCCGGCGTTGGTCCCCGGCGTCGTTGCCCACCGGCGGCATGGCCCCATTGATCACCGTCTGCGCCACCGCGTCTATCAGTGGCTGGTCGACGTCGACCACCTCCCCACGTTGCGGGGGCCCCTGGCCCACGTAGCCCAGTTTGATGCCGCAGACCATCTCGGTGATCCAAGCCGGACCATCAAAGACAACGTGCTGGACTTCGCTCGAGCCCAAGGCGTCACGATGCCCAACAACACACGCGTCGTCATGTTGGCCAATGCGCGGGTTTTTGGTTACGTCTTCGACCCGATCAGTGTCTTTTGGTGTCTCAACGCAGCCACGAACGAGCTGGTCTGTGTCGTGGCTGAGGTGCACAACACGTATGGCGAACGCCACGCCTATCTTTTGAACCCAGACGACCGGGGAAACGCCGATGCAAACAAGGTGTTCTACGTGTCGCCGTTCTACGATCTCACCGGTCGTTATCGGTTACATTTTTCGCTGAAACCGGACCGGGTTTCTGTCACCGTTAATTTGCATCGCAACGGTGACCTCCAATCCAAACCAGACTTCACTGCGAATTTCAATGGGACACCAAAGCCGGTGACCGGCCCTGGTGTTCTTGCACAAATAGGCCAGCACCCGCTGATGTCGCACTACGTGAGCGCCTTGATTCGCCTTCATGGGGTGTATCTCTGGGCTCGCGGCTTACCGATTCAGGTGCGCACCCCGCACGAACCACCCGAAGGGATCGTGATGACGCAGTCACACACCCAGATCGAACGCCCCGACGACGCCGTGCCGGTCATGCCCCCGGCACGCGACGCTCCGTTGCGCTCACTGATCGCCCGCAAGTTGTGGCAAGGCGCGGTGCGGATGGTCCCCGTGCGGGTGCTGTGGCCCGACGGCTCGATGACCGGGTGCGGTGATGAGCACTCGCCAGTGTTTGAGATCGTGAACCCGCCTCAATACTTCGCGCGCCTCGGCAGGGACTTCAAGATCGGCTTCGGCGAGGCCTACATGGCTGGCGACTGGCGCCCCGCCGATGGTCACGATTTGGCCGACGTGCTCGCACCGTTTGCTGCTCGGATGACCCGGCTGGTGCCTCAGCCGCTTCAGAAGTTCCGCTCGCTAGCGGACCTGAGGGCCCCGAAAGTGCGGCACAACACCCTCGACGGCTCCAAGGCCAACATCGAGGCTCACTACGACCTCTCAAACGACCTCTTCCAACGTTTCCTCGACCCCTCGATGACCTACAGTTCGGGGCTGTTCGAAGGCTCGGAGCCTTTCGATGGCGACCTTGAGGTGGCCCAATACCGCAAGATCGACTCCATCTTGGATATGGCCGGGGTCGGCGAGGGCAGCCGGGTGCTGGAGATCGGGTCGGGGTGGGGATCCCTCATCGTGCGCGCCGCCCAACGGGGCGCCCACGTCACCAGCATCACCTTGTCGTCGGAGCAGTTGGCGCTCGCCCAAGAAACCGTTGACCGGTCAGGTTTGAGCGATCGGGTCGATCTGAAAATCAGCGACTATCGCCAGGTGCAGGGCGAGTTCGACTCCATCGTCAGCGTCGAGATGATCGAAGCGGTGGGCATCGAGTTTTGGCCCACGTACTTCCAGACGATCAACCGGTTGCTGGCCCCCGGCGGTGCTGCGGCGATCCAAGCCATCACGATGAGCCACGAGCAGATGCTGCGCACGGCGCACTCGCACTCGTGGATCCTGAAGTACATCTTCCCCGGCGGCATCCTCCCCTCGCTGCGGGCCATTGACGAAGTGCTGGCCGAGCACACCCAGCTCAAAGTGACCGACGACCTCAGCTTCGGTAAGCACTACGCCGAGACCCTCAAGCGGTGGCGCACCCGATTCGACGCCAACTGGGACGACATCGCCACCCACGGCTTCGACGAGCGCTTCCGCACGATGTGGGAGTTCTACCTCGCCTACTGCGAGGCCGGTTTCCGCGTCGAATACATCGGGGTCCACCAACTTCAGATGAAGCGCATCAAGGGCTAGCCCCCGCGCCAGCGGTGAGTATGCCAACCGTCACCTTGCCGCACGTCTGCGCAAGCACGAACGTCGACATACCGGCTCTGCTGTTTGTGCCAACGACGCGCCCGACCAGAAGCGGCCACCGGCACGATCTCAGTCAGGAGGCGCGGTCGTGACCGTGGTCTCACCCAGCGCCTTGAGCAGGTCTGGACCGGCCTCGATCGTTTGAATCTCGTCGGCCAAGCGCACATCCTTCTCGATGAATGCCGCCAACACTGACGAGATCACCGAATGTTGCGCCTCGCGGGTTTCGAGTTGGCGAGCGCCCGACCAGAAGCGCAACTCCAACGTCAACGCTCCCTTGTCGAGCGTCGTCAGCAGAGCCTGTGGGGCCGGCTCCACGAAGACCACCGGGACCGCCTGCATAGCGTCAACGGCGATCTGGCGAGCGCGAGCCGGGTCAGCGGCCGCGTCGATCTGCACCTCCACGCTGGTGCGCACGTGTTCGTAGCCGGTCTGCACCGTGACGAGCTCGGAGTGCATGACCTGGTTCGGGATCAGCACCTGGCGGCCATCAAAGGTACGCACCGTGGTGCTGTTGAGGGAGATGTCGGTGACCGTCCCCCGAACGTCTTTCACACCAATCTGGTCGCCGACAACGAACCGGCCGCGCGACAGGATGACGATCCCGGCAAACATGTTGCCCAGTACGGTCTGGAAGGCAATACCGGCCGCGATCGAGACGACTCCCAAACCGCCGAGTATGTCGACCGGTCGCACCGACGGAAACACGATCGTCAGCGCCACGCCAGCGCCCAGCACGATGATCAACCCCTGGGCGAGTCGGCTAAACACCGTGACTGCACTGGGCCCCCGATTGCGCCATGTCAGGTAGCGGCCGACCACAAAACGGCTGAGCCACCCGATCAAAACGAAGACCACGAGCGCAGCTAAGCCGAGACCCACCGCTGCCCAGGTGACCTCGGGCAGATTGATCGCCTGGGTCACCGGGTGGATTTCGGTCACTGGGTTCAATCGACTCGCACGCACCTAGCCGATGCTAGGTCAGTTCACCCCGACGCGAAGGGTGAAGCCTCCGCGACGGAGACTGACCGCTAGCCCAGGTCGACGGCGCCGGCGATGCGCAACACCGCTTCGCCACCAACCCACACATCGCCCAAAATCCCACGGCCCGGTTCATCGACCGGGAGCCTCTCGGCGGCAATATGCACCCGCCCGGCTCGGCCCAACACGGTTCCTTGAGCCGCGACATACGCGTCGGGTGCAACCCCGGCCCCAATCAACCATTGCGCCAACCCAGCTTGCAGGCTCCCGGTGACCGGGTCCTCCGGCATACCGAGATCAGGGCAGAAGGCCCGCACCTCGTAGTCCGCTGGGCCACCAACCGGGTGCGGCCCGATGAGGCCAACCTCGACTCCACCCAGGGCACTCATAGCCACAAAATCAGGCTCAACAGCCAAAACCGTGGCCGCATCCGGCAGCAGCACGCCAAGCCAATTGGGCCCATTCGCCACCCACGACATATCAATGATTTGGTCGTCAGCCAGACCCAACGCAGCCATCACCCCGGCCCGCAACGCAGCCTCGGGCGGGCCCGACCGCACTAAGGGTGGCGCGGCAAAGGCCAACTGCTCACCCGTCTTGCGTATTCGAACCAGCCCGGCCGCACACTCCTGCACGATGAGGTCGGCGTCGGCTGGGACGCCACCAACGGCCAGCCAGGCTCGGCAACTGCCCAAGGTGGGGTGCCCGGCAAACGGCAACTCCCCACCGGGGGTGAAGATGCGCAACCGGTAATCTGCCGACGGGTCGGTCGGCGGCAGCACGAACGTGGTCTCCGAGAGGTTGGTCCACCGAGCGAAGGTCTGCATCTCCTCGGCGCTCAACCCCTGGCCCTCACCACCGCCCGCATCGTGCACCACGGCCACGGGGTTGCCCAACAGGGGCATCGGGGAAAAGACGTCGACCTGCGAGAACAGATGTTTCGACATAACCGTCAGCCTAGGCCCGCCACCACCTCGCGCTAATAGCCTGCTTCGATGTCGATCAGATTCGCCAGGGGCTCGTCGCTGAGATAACGGCCAAGGTTCTCGAGGAACAGGTCGCAGATCCGGTCGTCTTCGTCCTCGTCGAGCGCAGCCGAGTGCGGGCTGAGATAGACGTTGTCCAGATCCCACAGCGGGCTGCTCTTGGGCAACGGCTCGACCTCGGTGACGTCCAAGACCGCACACCCGACGCTGCCGCGGCGCGCCGCGACGACCAGCGCTTCCTCGTCCACGACCGGCCCACGCCCCACGTTGACCAGCGTGACACCGTGTTTGGCTTGCGCTAACACTTCCGCCCCAATCAGACCGACCGTGGCTTTGGTGCCGGGCAGCGCGACCACGATGGCATCGGCGTCCGATATGACGTCGCCCAGGTCACCCAGGGACACCACACGGTCGACATGTTCGATAGGCCGGGGGGTGCGCGCCACCCCGATCACGTTCATCCTCAGCGCCGACGCCAGACGCGCCACCTCAGCGCCGATCGCTCCCAGACCCAAGACCAGCACCGTCGCCCCAACGGCCCCGCGGTTGGCGGTGTGGACCTTCGGCCAGTCGTGGTCGCGCTGAAGGCGGGCCAGGTGCGGCATGCGCTTGAGCCCCATGAGCACACCCATGATCGCGAACTCCGCCATCTGGGAGGCGTGCACCCCGGCGGCGGTGGTGAACCGCACGGTCTCGCGTGCCCCCGCAGGCAGGTCGGCCGCCACCACGGTGGCACCACCCCCAGCCGCCATCAGCTGCACCCAGCGCAGCCGATCGTTGTCTTCGGTGGCCCTGCGCAGCCCGGCTGGCCCGTCGTCCGGTATGCCGTAGAGCACGTCGCAATCACGCACCAGTGACCAAAATCGCTGGTCAGCCGCTTCGGACCGGGCGAAATCGGCAGGCCCGGCGTGGTCGCCGCGATACCGCTGGGGTGGCAGCAGGTCTTGCTCGACCACCACCTCAACCTGCGGGTATGCAGACCGGATGCGCTCAACCAAGTCAGGCCGAAGCGGGGTGGCGACGAAGACGCGGCAAGCGCTCACCGTGCGGTCAACCACAGCGGCTGGTACGCCAACAGTCGCAGGTCCTCGTACTCGGTCAGCTCCGGCACACCACCGCTCACGTGGTCGAGCACCGCAGCCGGATCCAGCCCCTGCTCGCGCAGCCACCACCCGGGGACGTACCGCTCGTGCTCGGTCATGTTGTAGAGGCCAACCATGGGCCCGATCGGGTGGCGCCGGAGCACGCCAAGCACTCCAGGCGCTGACGTCGGAAGGGGTTGCGCGGGCACCGCCGCGTGCAGGTGAGGCAGCAAGGCGCGCGCTTGCAGGAGCGACTGCAAACCGGAGAAGATCCGTGCGGCAGGCGAAGAAGGGTCGCTCGACAACCCATCGACGACCGACCAGTCGAGGGCTGGGCGGTTGGCCCAGCGGTTGTCTCCGGCATGGTCGATGATCTCGTCCCAGATGGGGTCGTTCAGCGAGCCGATCTCGTCACCAGACCAGATCACCGGCAGCCCGCCCCAACCCAAAATCACGGCGTGACCGATCAACACCCTGCCAATAGCGTCGTCGAGGCGCCGCGCATCACCTGAGGCTTCAGAGGCGCCGACCCCCGCCAAACTCGCGGCCGTGCCGCTGATCCGCTTATCGCCGGTCTCTGGGTTGTATTGGAAGACCAAACCTTCGGCGAACGATCCTGCGAAGTCGCCCGCGTAGAAGTTCGACAGAAAGTTGCGGTGCTCAAATCCGTTGAGCTGCACCGCACTCGCGTCGCGGTCGTCAATAGCCCAGCCGATGTCGTCGTGGCACCGCAGGTAGGTGATCCACGAGGTCGAGGTCGGGACGGCTGGGATACGCGACAGCGCGTGGGCAGCCAAGATGACGTCGCGACTGGCCAACATCGACCAAATCTGGACCATGAGTCCGTTGTGATAGGCCAAGTCGCTGACCTTACCGTGATGAACGCCGCGGCCAAGGTAGTAGACGAGGTCGTCGGGGCCGACGATGGCTTCGGCCTTGAAGGTCACCGCGGGTGCCGCGATCCGCGCCACGGAGCGCAAAGCCTGGGTGAGCGCGTGCACCTCGGGCTGATTCTGAGAGTTGGTGCCCTTGCGCTTCCAGGTGAACGCAATGGCGTCGAGGCGCAGCACCTCGACCCCGAGATTGCCGAGGTAGAGAACGACATCGGCCATCTCGCAGAACACGTCCGGGTTGGCCCAGTTCAGATCCCACTGGTAGGAATTGAACGTGGTCCACACCCAGGCTCGCAGATCCTCGTCGAAGGTGAAGTTACCTGGCGCGAAATCGGGGAACACTTCAGGGAGCGTCGCCTCGTACGCGTCGGGCTCGGCGCGGTCGTCGTAGACGTAGAAGTAGTCGCGATAGTGCTGGTCACCGGCACGGGCGGCCTGAGCCCAAGCGTGCTCGCGGGCGACGTGGTTGAGCACGAGGTCAAGACAGAGACTAATGCCGTTGCCCCGCAATATTTTCGACAAGTCTTCTAAATCTTGCGTGGTGCCAAGGTCGGGGCGCACTGTGCGGTAGTCCGCGACGGCATACCCACCGTCGTTGGGCGCTGGTCGGGGTTGCAACAGCGGCATCAAGTGCAGGTAGGTCACGCCCAGGTCGCGCAGGTGATGGACACGATCGGCGACTCCAGCGAGGCCGGTGCCGGGGGCAGCAAACCGCTCGGTGTACGCCGCGTAACCGAGCATTGACGGCTGCTGGAACCAGTCCGGCTCAAGAAGGCGCTGCTCGTCGAGGCAATGCAGGTCGTCGTCGCGCTGGGCGTAAGCTTTGGCGGCCAGTTCCAAACAGCGGCCGGCGACCACCTCAGGCTCCGGGTAGACGCTAAGTCCGGCCACCAACTCTGCCCACCGGCGACGCACGCGCAGCGCAAAGGTGCGCTGGCGATGCTTCGGAAGCGGCGCAAGAATCTGCGAAATAGATTCGGCACTGTCGATCGGGACCACCGTCGACAGCACATCACGGGATTCAGTGCCTGTCACCAACTCATCTCATCACACCCTGTCGCTACGGGGTGAACTGTGGCAAACCGGGGATGTAAGCGTTTCCTCAGCGGGCTCAGTCGTCTTCTTCGTCTTCTTCGCCTCCATCGCCACCCTCGTCTTCGCCCTCATTTTGCTGGTCCTGCTGTTGCTGATCCTCTTGCTCGTCGCCGGATTCGCACGAGGCTGTGAGGGTCACCGGCAGAACCAGCACGACCGCTAGGCCAGCCGCCAAGCGGCGGAACCGACCGGGCCGGGTCGAAAGTTCAGTCAAAGCCATGGGAATCTCCGATAGGTAGAGGGTGGTCGCGCTGGTGGCTAGTCCGTCTAGATTCAGAAGATGGTTGTGAAATTTCCCCGCCCTCTGCGCGCCGGCGATCGCATCGGCGTGACGGCCACATCTTCGGGTGTGCCTGACGCTTTGCGGTCTCGGCTCGACTACGCGGTGCGGGTGGTGCAAGAGCGTGGGTATGAGGTGGTGCTGGGCGAATGTCTGGGCATCACCGACCATTCGGCGGGGCATGTGAGCGCCCCGGCCCATGAGCGCGCGGCCGAGCTGATGGCGATGCTCACCGACCCAATGATCCGCGCCGTGGTGCCGCCGTGGGGTGGGGAGACCGCGATCGACGTGTTGCCGCTGCTCGACTGGGACGCCATTGCCGCCGCTGAACCGACGTGGGTGGTCGGTTATTCGGACATCACCACGCTCATCGCACCCCTCACGCTGCGCGGTGCGATGGCGACCATGCACGGAAGCAACTTCATGGACACTCCCTATTGGCCGGGGAACGGGTTGGTGTCGTGGCTCGACGTTGCCGAGATGCCGGTGGGGGCTTCGTTTTCGCAGGTGCCGCCGGGTCGCTATCGGCGCCACGCGCATGTGGATTTTGCGGCCCAGCCAGACGCCCGGGAGTTGGTGCTGGACGCCGAAGGTGGGTGGATCCGACTCGATGGGGCCAGCGGGCGCGATGGCGGGCGCGATGGCTGGGGCGACGTGCGGGCGCGAGGCCGGCTGATCGGCGGGTGCATCGAGACGGTCTCACCCTTGGCGGGCTCGCCGCTGGCGGATGTGCCGGACTTCGTGGCTGTGCACGCGCCAGAGGGCACCATCGTTTACGTCGAGGCCGCCGAAGCCAACGCCTTCTCTATTGCTCGGGCCCTGCACGGTATGCGACTCGCCGGCTTCTTCAACGGTGCAAACGCGGTCTTGGTGGGACGCACCAGTGCGCCTGACGACGCGACCATGACTCAGCACGAGGCGGTGCTGGATGCTCTCGGGCCCCTCGGCATACCGGTCATTGCCGATGTTGATTGCGGGCACGTCGCGCCGTTCATGCCGCTGGTCAACGGTGCGCTCGCCGAGGTCACCCTGCGCGGCGGCGTCGCCACGATCACCCAAACACTCGCCTGATGGTGACCAATCCGCATACCGATGACGACCCCGCACCCGCCGGGAAAGGCCAGGGCCGAGATCGGGGCCGCTTCGATTACTTCGGCGACGCCGGTGAAGCCCTGATCGCGTTGTTCTACGTCGGTGGCAGCCTGCTCTTCTTCGCCGACTCGACCAGCCGCGAGGGAGTCTGGCTGTTCTTGATCGGCAGCCTCATCTGGCTCTCGCGCCCCCTGGTCCGCATGGCGCGAAGGGAGGGCAGGCGGTGAACCGGTACACGCTGTTGGCGCCGATCTACGACCTGGTGTCCTTCGAATGGCCGATCTACAGACCGGGACGCCTCGCCGCTATCGATGCGCTGGGCCTTCAACCAGGCCAGACGGTGCTCGTGGTCGGCTGCGGGACGGGCTTGAGTATGCCCCTTCTTGCCAGTCGTCTCGGTCTTAGCGGACATATTCTCGGGGTCGATGCCACACAACTCACGGCCGCTGACCTGCCCGCAGATATCGGTCAGATTGACGCCGTGCTCTTTGCTTACTCGCTCTCATTGATGAACCCGTGGATGGCAGCCTGGAGTGCGACGACGGATCGGACATCGACGCCCGCCCCTGGCGCGTGCTCGAGCGGACCTGCACCGATGTGGCGCGTCA
>JBBSKS010000028.1:0-19119 GCA_038256095.1 Actinomycetales bacterium
ATCACCTTCGTCCTCGACGACTGATCAGTTCGTCGGCGGGCCCACCCCGCCCAGGACGGTGACAGGGTCGCGACGTACCGTTCACGCGGTGACGACTTCGATCCAGTCCACCGACCGCCCGAGCCTGGCAACTGTGGGGGAGTTGCGGGCTTCGGAGCACCAGCACAAGGGCCTCAAGCAAGAGTTGCGCGAAAACCTCTTGGCGGCGCTCGCCGCAGGCGCTGATCCGTGGCCGGGCCTGCACGGATTCGAAGACACCGTCATCCCCCAACTGGAGCGTGCGCTGATCGCTGGGCACGACATGGTGCTTCTTGGCGAGCGGGGCCAAGGCAAGACGCGGCTGCTGCGCACCCTGGTTGGTTTGCTCGACGAATGGACCCCCGTGATTGAGGGATCCGAACTCGGCGAGCACCCCTACGCGCCAATCACCCCGAGCTCGATTCGACGCACTGCCGACCTCGGAGCCGACCTTCCTATCACCTGGCGGCACCGCAGTGAGCGGTATGCCGAGAAGCTCGCCACACCCGACACCTCCGTCGCCGACCTGATCGGCGACGTCGACCCGATGAAGGTGGCCGAAGGGCGCAGCCTCGGCGACCCGGAGACCATCCACTTTGGGCTCATCCCGAGATCCCACCGAGGCATCGTGGCGATCAACGAACTGCCCGACTTGGCCGAGCGCATCCAAGTCGCGATGCTCAACGTGATGGAAGAACGCGACATCCAAATCCGCGGTTACATCCTGCGCCTTGAGCTCGACGTGCTCGTCGTGGCCAGCGCCAACCCGGAGGACTACACCAACCGCGGCCGCATCATCACTCCGCTCAAGGACCGCTTCGGCGCCGAGATCCGCACGCACTACCCGACCGCCCTCGAAGACGAGATCGCGGTGATCACCCAAGAGGCCGACCTGATGGCCACCGTGCCCGACCACCTCATCGAGATCCTGGCGCGGTTCACCCGGTCGTTGCGAGAGTCAGGGGCAGTCGATCAACGTTCAGGGGTGTCCGCGCGGTTCAGCATCGCCGGTGCCGAGACCGTGGCGGCGTCCGCGCTGCACCGGGCCACCACGCGGCACGAATCCGACGCCGTGGCTCGGGTCGTTGACCTCGAAGCCGCCGTTGATGTGCTCAGCGGCAAGGTCGAATTCGAATCCGGCGAAGAGGGCCGTGAGCGCGACATTCTCGATCACCTTCTTCGCCGGGCCACCGCGGACACCGTTCGACACCGGCTCGCTGGCATCGATCTGGCCCTCCTGGTCGATGCCCTGCAGGGCGGCAAGACGGTGACCACGGGAGACAAGGTGACCGCCATCGACATGTTGTCGGGGCTGCCCGTCTTGGGTGAGTCTGACGTCTACGACCAGGTGATGGACCGCCTCGGCGCGCACAACGACGGTGAGCGCGCCAGCGCCATCGAGCTAGCCCTAGAAGGCCTCTACCTCGCGCGGAAGGTCTCGAAAGAGGCCACCGACAGCGGCGAAACGCTCTACGGCTAAGTCGAGACGACGCATAGTGCCCTCATCTCACCGCAGCCGCGGCTCGGCATACGGCCGGTATGCCGGAGGTCCCGACCCGCTGGCACCTCCAGTCGATCTTGGCGAAGCGCTCGAAGCGATCGGCGAGGACGTCATGGCGGGCTACTCGCCAGAGCGCGCCATGCGCGAATTCTTGCGTCGGGGCGGGATGGACCAAAAAGGTCTTGATGACCTGGCCAACCGCGTCGCCCAAAAGCGCCAAGAACTGCTGAGCAAACACAACCTCGACGGAACCATGGCCCAGATCCGCGAGCTGCTTGATCGGGCGGTCCTGAGCGAGCGCAAACAACTCGCCCGTGAAATGGGCGAGGACGCCCGGTTTGCCGAAATGCAGATCGAGAATCTGAATCCATCCACGGCGGCGGCGGTATCAGAGCTCAGCGACTATGCGTTCCACAGCACCGACGCGGAGCAAGACTACGAAGCGATCAAGGATCTGCTGGGTAGGGAGATGCTTGATCAGCGATTTGCTGGCATGAAGAAGGCGCTAGAGGGCGCGACGGACGAGGACCGCGAAGCTATCAACGAGATGCTGCAAGACCTGAACGCGATGCTGGAGGCGCGCAGGCTTGGCGAGCCCACCGACGAGATGTTCACCGATTTTATGGTCAAGCACCGCGAGCATTTTCCGGAGAACCCTCAGACCATCGACGAACTTCTCGACGCCCTTGCCCAGCGCGCGGCCGCAGCACAACGGATGCGCAACTCAATGACCCAGGAGCAGCGCGACGAGTTGGATGCGTTGGCCCAACAAGCCTTCGGGTCCTCGGACCTGAGGGATTCGTTGTCGCAGCTAGACGACAACCTGCGCTCCCTGCGCCCCGGTGAGGACTGGGGTGGGTCGCAGAAGTTCGACGGCGAGCAGGGTTTAGGGCTTGGCGATGGCACCGGCGCCCTCCAAGACCTGGCCGACCTCGACGCCCTCGCCGAGCAGCTGGCCCAGCAGCACCAGGGTGCCTCGATGGCCGATGTGGACCTGGAGTTGTTAGCTCGACAACTCGACGACGAAGCGGCCGTGGACGCTGCGACGCTCGCGGCCCTAGAACGCGCCTTGAAGGACACCGGCCTCATCCAGCGGGGTAGCGATGGCGCTCTCAAGCTCTCGCCGAAGGCCATGCGTCAACTCGGCAAATCGCTGCTCAAAGATGTGGCCGAGCGGATGTCGGGGCGCTCGGGGGCTCGTGACCTTCGCCGAGCCGGGGCTGCTGGGGAGCGAAGTGGAGCAACGCGCGAGTGGCAGTTCGGGGACACCGAGGCGTGGGATGTTACCCGGACGGTGCTGAACGCCCACACCCGTAATGCGATTGAATCCACTGCGGTTGAATCGACGACGAGTGAGTCCGGCACGAGCGCGCGAACCCGGCCAGGCGGCATACGCCTTCAGCTCGGTGACGTGGAGGTCCAAGAGACCGAGGCTCGCACTCAGGCTGCGGTGGCCCTGCTGGTGGACACCTCGTTCTCGATGGCGATGGAGGGCCGCTGGGTCCCGATGAAGCGCACGGCTCTGGCGCTGCATCAACTCATCAGCACCCGCTTCAGAGGTGACGCTCTCGAGCTGATTTCCTTTGGCCGGTATGCCGAGACACAAGAGATCGAGCGCCTCACCGCACGCGAGCCGGAATACGAAAAGGGCACGAACCTGCACCACGGACTGATGTTGGCTCAACGGCATTTCCGTAAGCACCCCAGCGCCCAACCGGTGCTGCTCATCGTGACCGATGGCGAGCCGACGGCCCACCTTGAGCCAGGCGGCGAGCCCTTCTTCGACTACCCGCCGCACCCTTTGACGATTGCCCGCAGCGTGCGCGAGTTGGACCAATGCGCGCGCATGGGCGCCCAGACCACCTTCTTTCGCCTCGGCAGTGATGCCGGCCTAGCGCGCTTTGTCGACGAGATGGCTAAGCGTGTCGACGGCACAGTCGTTGCTCCCGAGCTTGATGAACTCGGTGCGGCGGTGGTGGGTTCCTACTTGAAGTCGCGCCGGCCCGGGATGGACCAAGAGAGCTGGGGTTGGGACTAGCACACGGTGACGCCCAGGGGGCTGAGCAGGTCTGGCGCCATCGAAGCCGAAACCTGGAGTCCTTCGACGCGGTTGCTTCGGGGGTCTAGAACCACGCCGATGCAGTCGGTCATGATGGCGCCGCGCATGTCGCACTCGGCGATCGTTGCTCCAGAAAAATCGCACTCGACGAAGGTGGCTCGGCGCACGTCGGAACCCACAAGGTGCGTTTCGCGCATCGAGCAGTTGCGGAAGACCCACCCCGACATGGTCACCCCACCCATCGCGGCGAAGTCGAGGGTGCAGTCGTGCCACGTCATCGGGACCGCGGCCAGCGTGGAGACGGTGGCGGCCGACCAGTCAAGACCCAGAGCCTTGGTCCCACGAAAGGTGCACTCGCGAAAGGTCGCTCCTTCCAGAATGGCCCCTGAGAGATCGCAGTCGGTGAACTCACACTCAGCGAACGTTGCCCCGGTCAATTGCCGACCCTGCCATCGGCATACGGCCAACGTGCAGCCCTCTAACTCCAGATCCGCCATCAGTGCGTCCGGCGGCAACTCGCTGGTGAACAGGCGATCCACTACCAGTTCGCCGCGTTCGTGCAGCAGGTAAGCGAGCGGCTCGGCGTCATTCACGCTGCTAGTGTGGCGCACCGGGGAGGCAGATCATTGACACTCGATATTGCCCAGGTTGGCCAAGCCTTCGAGATCACCCGGGCCGTAGGACAACTGGCTGGGGGTCGGATTCATCAACTCTCCTGAATCGTCGACGTGACCGAGGCCGACCAGGTGGCCGAATTCATGGTCCAAGATCCCTTGAGCGATGCGCCCGCCGAGGTCGAACGAACCGTCATCGGTGTCGATGACCACCATCCCGCTGACGTAGCGACGCTCGCCACCAAAGGACAACGAGGTGCTGCCGCCAAGTCCTCGAACGTCGCCTTGCAGCTCGGGCACTTCGTCCTCGTCGGCCCACGCGACAAGCACCGGAAGGTCAGGGCCACGCAGGGAAAAGGTCCGATCGTCACTTTCTCCAACCACCTCCATCGACAGCCCCGTGGCGCCCACCGTGTGCTCGATTGCGGTGTCCACCATCTCGGCATACCCCTCGGGCGCGTTGCGCGGGTTGATGACAATCTCGATGGTTTGGCACGGGTCGAAGCCAACGGGCTCGACGCCGTCGGCCTGCGTCATGGCGTAGGCAAAGGTCCCTTCTCCATCGGATGATTGAGAGGCCCCGGCGACCGACACGTCCATTTGAGAGAACAGGCGCCGGACCGTGTCCATATCGTAGGAGGGGTGAAAGGCTACAAAGGCGGCGATCACCGTGCCCACCACGACCAACGTGGTAAACGCCCCACCCAGCGCAGACCCCTCGCTGCGGTCGCCATACTCCGGCTCGGTGGGCATGACACGATCATCCGGTACGTCGCTGTGGACGCGCTGAGGGAGGCACGATGAAGTGGTTGGAACGCGTCGATGACCTTCAGCAACGCCGCCGCGCGCTGGGGATCCCGATCGCTGCGGTCTACAAGTTTGTCGATGACCAAGGCATCTTTTTAGCCGCGCTGATTACGTACTACGGTTTTTTGTCCCTCTTCCCGCTGTTGCTGCTGCTGACGTCGGTCCTCGGTTTTGTCCTTCAAACGCAACCCGATGTGCAAGAACGCATCCTGGACACGGCGCTGAGCCAGTTTCCGGTCATCGGCGCTCAGGCGCGCAATCCCGATGGCCTGCAGGGCAGCACGGCCGCGGTGATCGTCGGCTCGCTCATTGCTGCGTATGGCGCCTCGCGGGTGGCGATCGCGGCACAACACATGATGAACGTGTGCTGGGCAGTGCCTCGGCACAAGCGACCTAACCCAATCGTAGCCAGGCTTCGCAGTGCCGTGCTCATCGGCATTGCTGCGGTGGGGCTCGTGGGCAGCACGGTGTTGTCCGCCTTGAGCAGCAGTGCGTCGGCATACGGCCTAGACATCGGTGGGCTGACCAGCGGCGGCCTCTTCGCTGCCTCGCTGGTGATGATTTGCGCGCTGTTTGCTTTAGGTATGCGGACCGCCACCACGAGATCGTTGACCTGGCGCAACGTGCTCCCCGGAGCAATCACCGCCGCCCTCGGGTGGCAAGCCATGCAGTCATTCGGGGCGACCTACGTGGGGCAGGTGGTGAACACCACGAACGATACGTACGGTGTGTTCGCCCTGGTCCTGGGGCTGATGGCCTGGCTCTTCTTAGTCGCCGTCGTGCTGGTGATGTCGGTGGAAATCAATGTGGTGCTGCTCAAGGACCTGTATCCGCGTGCCCTTTTGGCTCCGTTTACCGAAGACACCGAGCTCACGGATGCCGACGAACAATCCTTTAACGACTCGGCGCAAGCCACAAAGACGAAGGAGTTCGAGGACGTCGACGTGACCTTCGACAAGGAGGGTGAGGGATCTACCGAGCCATAGGAAAATACGGTCTTACGGACCCGCTGAACGCGTTAGCCGCACGGCGGGTCCGACCCATCGCCCTGAAAATGCCGTGCAGTCGTCGCGAGGATAGGCCTAGGAACCGGAGGGCGGTGGGGGTGGAGGCGTCGAGCCTGAGCCCGGCTGGTAGGGGTTCGTGCTGGGCGGCTGTTGGTTCGAACCGGGGGGCGGGGGTGGAGAAGGGTAGCCGCCCTGGTTGTAAGCACCCTGGTTATAGCCACCTTCGGCCGCCTTCTTGGCCTTGGACCGACCGATGAACCACAACACAGCACCGACCAGAAGAAGGAGCCCACCGAGGCCGATGGCGAGCACGCCTATAACCAGTCCCACCGCTCCTGAGGTGAGTTGCCCGAGGTCGACGGCCGGGCCGATCAGCGTCGCCCCTCCGCTGCATTCCACCTGATATTCACCTGCGCTGGCGGATTCGAAACTGCCCACTTCTCTGACGGGGACATCTGCGAGTTCGACGAACGCTGTGGCTGGTTTCACAGCAACGTCCTGGCCATCGGGTCCGGTGACTTCGCAC
This sequence comes from Actinomycetales bacterium, assembly GCA_038256095.1. Taxonomy (GTDB): domain Bacteria; phylum Actinomycetota; class Actinomycetes; order Actinomycetales; family Dermatophilaceae; genus Ornithinicoccus. Next base: position 6,533 of record JBBSKS010000028.1, read on the forward strand.
GTCGCCGTCTGGGAGTCCTGCGACGATGCGCCATAGATGGTGCGGAGCTCCCCTTCATCCATGGTGACCGTAGTGCTGCCGTTCGTCATAGGGCCGGCACTTTCCACCCCGTCCGACAGCGTTCCCACGGCCCGCGCCCCGAAGATGACCGTAGCCACCACTCCGGCGATGGCGATGACCAAACCCAGCCAGAACAAGATTGCCCCTATGCGTTTCATGCCGTCATCCTAAGGCGCTAGCACGCCTGAACACACGAACTTGCGTCTCCGGTCGCGCCAGCGCAGCGGCCGTGTTTTTCTGGATACATGACCAAAGATCAACTGACCTTCAACAACCCGGTGGATCGCCACCCCACCATCACGCCACCGAAGCAAGACCAAGACACGCCCGGCCTCGACGCTGAGCTCGACCCGAAAGCCGATCGCGGCGAGACGTCATACCGAGGCACCGGGCGTTTGATCGGTCGCAAAGCGTTGATCACCGGCGGCGACTCAGGCATCGGCGGAGCGGTGGCCATTGCCTTCGCGCGCGAAGGGGCCGACGTGGCCATCAACTACCTGCCCGCCGAGGAGTCCGATGCGAGGGTGATCGTTGACCTCATCGAAGCCGAGGGGCGGACTGCGGTAGCCCTGCCTGGAGATGTTACCGATCGCGACTTCTGCGTCGAGATGGTCCAGGCTGCGGTCGAAGGCTTGGGTGGTCTCGACATCTTGGTCAATAACGCAGGTAGGCAAGTCACGACTCCGGAGTTGGCCGGGCTCAGTGACGATCAGTTCGACGCGACGATGAAGACGAACGTCTACGCGATGTTCTGGATCACCAAGGCTGCGCTGCCGCACATGCCGGCCGGTTCGGCGATCATCCAGAGCTCTTCGGTGCAGGCCTACAGCCCCAGCGAGCACTTGATCGACTACGCCACGACCAAGGCGGCGATGAATGCGTTCACCAAGGGCCTTGCCAAGCAGTGTGCGCCGCTAGGCGTTCGCGTGAACGCGGTCGCACCAGGCCCGATCTGGACGCCGCTACAGGTGGTGGAGGGTCAGCCCAAGGAAGCCATCCCCGAATTTGGAATCGGGACGCCGTTGGGCCGCGCCGGTATGCCGGTCGAGTTGGCCCCCGCATACGTGTTCTTGGCGTCACCAGAATCTAGCTATGTGATTGGCGAAACGCTGAACGTCAACGGCGGTCTGGACTCGCCGTAGGACAGTTACTGCAGCCCAACACCCGCATGACGAGGGCAGCCTAAACATCGTGACGATCTCGCCGAAGCAATCGGTGTGTGGGTGCCTTGTGTCAGAGTTCAGACATGAGCGGAGTCGATGATGCAGCAGCGTGAAGGTCGGTTAGTGCTCAGCGCCACGGACGTCACCAAGCACGTCGCGTGCCCGCACGTCACAACCCTCGATCTAGCGGTCACGCGTGGAGACATCAGCAAACCGACGGACGGGGTTGACGCCCAACTTCAGCTGATCTTCGACAAAGGGTTGGCCCATGAGGCCGATTATCTCGCATCGTTGCATCAGCAAGGTCTGAAGGTTGTCGAAATCCCGGATGAAGGCCTGAGCTTGGCTGAGCGTGAGGAACGCACGATCCAGGCCATGCGCAACGGCGCCGAGGTGGTCTTCCAGGCGGCCCTGTTTGACGGCACGTGGGTCGGTTTCGCGGACTTCCTGATCCGGGTCGAGCGGCCCAGTGACTTCGGCGGTTGGTCCTACGACATTGCTGACACCAAGCTCGCTCGGCGGCTCAAAGTCCCCGCCTTGCTGCAGATGGCGTCTTACGCCGTGCGGCTGACGCAGGTGCAAGGGGTCGCGCCTCGACAACTCACGGTGGTTGCTGGCGACGGCACCCACTACCCCTGGCGTCTGGTCGATGTCGAGTCCTACGCCGGCCGGGTGCGCGACCGACTACAGAGTGCGATCGCGACGCAACCCCCGACCGAAGCCGTCCCGGTGCCCTATTGCGCTCAGTGCCGGTGGCAGCCCCGCTGCTCTCAAGAGTGGAACGGCACCGACGACGTATGCCGCGTGGCCGGCTTGCGCAGCGACCAGCGCACCCGACTCCGCGACGTGGGCATCTCAACCTTGACCGCCCTTGCCCAGGCAGGTGCGGACGATCCACGCGTCGCGGCGGCGCTCAGCGCGAGCGCTCGCACCAGATTGTGTCTGCAAGCCCAACTACAACGGGACGAGCAGGCTACGGGAGAGCCCACATACCGAGTGTTGCCGGTTGCCGAAGGGCAGGGCCTGGCCCTGCTGCCGGAGCCCGACCCCGGGGATGTGTACCTCGACTTCGAGGGCGACCCCTTCGCGCCGGGTGGTCAAGGCCTTGAATACCTCGCCGGCGTATGCGATCGAGATGGGACCTTCTCTACGTGGTGGGCCCACGACGCTCCCGCCGAGGCGGTCATGGTCCAACGGTTGCTGGATTGGCTAGTAGCCCGGTGGCGCGAGTTTCCGGGAATGCACGTCTACCACTACGCGAATTATGAGCAGGCGGCGTTGAAGCGGCTGACCGGTCGTGAGGCCGTGGCGGAGTCGCAACTGGATATGTTGCTGCGTGGTGAGCGGTTCGTCGACCTCTACTCTGTGGTGCGCCAATGCGTGCAGATCTCGAAAGATTCCTACTCGATCAAAAAACTCGAGGCGTTCTATTGGGGAGCCACCCGCTCTGCGGGGGAAGGCGAGGTAGACAACGCGTTGTCCTCGGTCGTCGAGTACGAGAAATGGGCGGGCTCCGATCGATCAGACGACACCATTCTTGACCGGATCGCGCGCTACAACTACGACGACGTCAAAAGCACACTGGCGCTGCACGACTGGTTAGAAGGGCTCCGTGACAATGTCGAGACGAAGCTCGGCGGGCCGTTGCCGCGCCCGGGTGAGCAACTGCTGGACGAGGCGCGAGACAACGAGGCCATCGCTGCTGAGATGGCCCTGGCCGATCGGCTGATGTTGGCCGGTGAGTCGCTTCTTGCGGGGTGCCTCGGGTGGCATCGTCGTGAGGATAAGCAGATCTGGTGGGACTACTTCCGCACTACATCCATGAGCGACGAAGAGCTCATGGAGGACCGCAGCACCATCGGCGGCGTGGGCCCGCCGAGCAGGGTCGGGGAGATCAAACGGTCCTACGTCTGGCGCTACCCCTTTGACCCCCAAGATGGGCGGGTCGCCAAGTTCATGGACGACGCCCGGCTCCACGAGAGCGTGGGGGAGGTTGTTGGCTCAGATCTGAACGAGGGTTGGATCAATATCAAGCGCGGCAAGGGCAACGACCCGGTGCTTGCCACGGCCTTGGTCAGCAAAGAGTGGGTTAACAACATCGTGCTGCGAGAGGCGCTGATGGCGCTGGGTGGGTGGGTCGATGCCGATGCCGATGCCGGTGGAGCCGGAGCGGCCCTGCTGCGGCGCAGAGTCCCGACGCGTCTTGCTCCCGTCGGCTCCGAAGAACCTATCGATGTGGTGCGACGGGTGGGTGTTGCTCTCAAAGGGGAAGTGCTCGCGGTCCAAGGTCCCCCAGGATCAGGCAAGACGTATGCCGGCCAGCACCTCATCCGCGACCTGCTCGATGCAGGGCTACGGGTGGGAGTTACCGCCAACTCTCACAGCGTGCTCGAGCAGTTGCTGACCAAGACTGAACGACCGGCCCTGCGCAAGGTCGCCAAGGAGCAGGTCCCGCTCGAGCCGGACCCCGACGATCTGATCCAGCTGACGGGTTCCAACGAGCGGCTGCTCGCGGCGCTTGGCCCAAGCGGCGCACGGCTCGTGGGCGGGACCGCCTGGCTGTGGGCACGCGAAGAGATGCGGGCCAGTGTCGATGTCTTGGTCATTGACGAGGCGGGCCAGTTTTCACTCGCCAACGCGCTCGCCGTGGCCGGTGCGGCCGATTCTCTGGTGCTGCTCGGCGACCCTCAGCAGTTGGCGTCCCCGTCCAACGGGATCCACCCGCACGGCGCCGGGGTGTCGGCGCTGGAGCACATGCTCGATGGCGCATCCGTTATGCCGACCGGGCGCGGAGTGTTCTTGGACCGGACGTGGCGGATGCACCCGGATATCACTGCATTTGTGTCCACGATGTCTTACGACGATCGCCTGCTGTCCGCTCCTGGCCGCGACGAGCAACGTCTGCTCGAGGTGCCTGGCGACGGGCAGGTCAGCAACGCGATCGACCTCAACGGAGCAGGGCTGCGCTGGGTGCCCCAAGACCATCAGGGATACAGCAGCGACAACCCTGCGGAGGCCCAGGTTGTCGCGGGTCTCGTCGACCGTCTTCTCCGGGGGCGTTGGGTCGATGCCACAGGTACGGAGCGCGACATACAAGCGAGCGACATCTTGGTGGTTGCTCCCTATAACGCCCACGTCGCTGCCGTCGCTGCCGTCGTCACCGAAGGGGTCCAGGTGGGGACGGTCGACAAGTTCCAGGGCCGCGAAGGCGCAGTGGTGATCTACACCATGGCCTCGTCAAGCGCCGCCGACGCTCCGCGCGGTGTCGACTTCCTCTACGACACGCACCGCCTTAACGTTGCCGTCTCTAGGGCCAGGGCGCTGGCCATCATCGTCGCAAACCCTGTGCTTTTGGAGGCCCCCGTGCGCACGCCCGAGCAACTCCGAGCGGTCAATGCCTTGTGCCGATTCGTCGATGCGGCGCAGGGATGACCAATCCTCCTGCTAGCGATCGCGTTGGATGGGACGACGGCGCCAGCACCTTTGTGAGTGACGACGTACGGGCCAAAGACCTGCGAAAGATGCGCCGATTTGCCAGTGGCCTGCTGCTTCTGGCGGCGGTGATTTTCGCGCTGACCATTGGTCGCGACGGGGCATGGGGGTATGTCCATGCTGGGGCTGAGGCGGCGATGGTCGGTGCCATTGCCGACTGGTTTGCCGTGACGGCGATCTTCCGGCATCCGCTCGGCATACCCATTCCGCACACCGCCCTGATCCCGCGCCGCAAAGACACCCTGGCCCAAGGGCTCGAGCAGTTCGTCACTGAGCACTTTTTGAGCCCTTCGACGCTGCGGGAGCGATACCTCGACGCTGACGTCATCGCCCGGGTGGGGACATGGCTGCGCGACCCCGAACACAGCGAACGCGTCGTTGCCGAAGCCGCTCCGTGGGCGCAAACCGTCCTTCGGGGGATCACGCGCGAGGATGCTAAGGCACTCGTGGACGAGACGCTGATCCCACGATTGCGCGGTGAGCCGATCAGCCCGTTGGCGGGTCACCTCATCGAGGGAGTCGTGCGAGACGGGGCCCACCTCGCGCTGGTTGACCTCGCTGCTCACGAGTTGCACGCTTGGGTGGCCGCACACCCCGAAGACGTGGCGCGCATCGTGGCCTCCCGCGCCCCATGGTGGTCGCCGAACTGGGTGGATGAGCGCGTTGTCGGTCGTGTGTATGGCGAGGCGCTGGCCTGGGCCAAGGAAGTGCGCGACGACCCCCATCACCGAGTGCGCAAGGCCGTCGACTCCTACTTGGCATCGGTGGCGCACGACCTGCAGCACGACCCGTCAACGATGGCGAAGGCCGAATCCTTCAAGGAGCATGTGCTTGACCACCCGCAGGTTGCCGAGACCGCGGTCGAGTTGTGGGAAGGGATCAAGAGCGCACTGCTTGAAGCTCTTGGCGATGCTCCGGGCCCGCTGCGCACCCGGCTCGCCGACGAGCTGGGGGCCTTCGGTCGCCGTTTGACCGTTGACGACGCGCTGCGTAATCGACTGGACGCGTGGGGCGCAGACGCCGTGATGGCGGTCGTTGACCAGTACGGCACCGAGGTCACCGGCGTGATCACCGCCACCATCAAACGATGGGATGGCGACCTGGCGGCCCGACGCATCGAGTTGCACGTGGGCCGTGACCTGCAGTTCATCCGCATCAATGGCACCGTGGTCGGGGCGCTCGTCGGCTTGACGCTGCACGCCATCACGCAATTGCTCACCTAGCGAGGGCTGGGTCCGGTTCGGCTCACACCCCCTTGGCTGTGGATAACTTCTGCGGCGCCAGTGCAGATCAGGCCACAGTGGCGCCTATGACTTTTCAAGACCTCCCGCAAGATTGGCCATCACAACCGTTGACGTCATCCGACCTCGTCCATGATGTGCTGGACCTCTGTGTCAACAACGCTGACCGTGTCAAAGGCGGACTGTCCGTGCTGGTGCTGAGGGACGATTTCACCTTGGCCCAACCCATCTTCGTCGAGGGGCCTGTGCCGCGGCTAGACCGCATCGAAACCCTCAAATCGCTCTTTAGAGGGTGCTCCCGCGACGGTCTGGACGGGTCGTTTGTCGTGGGCATCGTCCACGAACGGCCTGGGCTCAGCGACGACGATCGGGCGCTGCATCAGGACATGATCGACGTATGCGCTGAACTCGGATTCACTTTGGTCAGCACGCACCTGCTCACCGATAGCGTCACGACGATGCTCCCGGTGGCCCGTCTAGCCGCTTAGCGCGCGTCGGGCTTCCCCCCTTAGTCTGAAAGGTGTGAGTCGGGCACCGAAAGATCTCACCGCCCGAGCCGCGGCGGTGCCCGTCGCCATCCCCTACCCGAGTGACCTGCCGGTCGTCGAGCGCAAAGCCGACTTGCTGAAAGTCATCGCCGAGCACCAAGTCGTCATCGTCGCGGGGGAGACAGGCTCGGGCAAAACCACCCAGATCCCCAAAATGTGCCTCGAGCTAGGCCGAGGCATCGAGGGCACCATCGGCCATACTCAGCCCCGCCGGATCGCGGCACGCGCGGTAGCCGAGCGGATCAGTGCCGAGCTCGGTGTCGAGCTAGGCACCACGGTGGGTTATCAGGTCCGGTTCACCGATGTATCGAGACACGACACGCTCGTCAAGGTGATGACCGACGGCATCGTGCTCTCGGAGTTGCACCGCGACAAGACGCTCAGCAAGTACGACACGTTGATCATCGACGAGGCCCACGAGCGCAGCCTCAACATTGACTTCATCCTGGGCTATCTCAAGCAGCTTTTGCCCAAGCGCCCCGATCTCAAGGTCATCATCACCTCGGCCACCATTGACGTCGACCGGTTCGCCGAGCACTTCGCCACGCCCGACGGGACCCCTGCCCCCATCGTCGAAGTCTCTGGGCGGACCTACCCGGTGCAGGTGAGCTATCGGCCGCTGACTCGACCCGGGCCACCGTCCAAAGATGGCAGCCCCACCGATGTCGAGGTTGACCAGGTCACCGGCATCTGTGACGCGGTCGAGGAGTTGTGGACCCACCCCACCTCCAACGACGGCGGCCCGCAAGACATCTTGGTCTTCTGCTCGGGGGAGCGGGAGATTCGCGACGCGTGCGACGCGTTAGTCAAGCTGGGTCTAGGAGACACCGAGGTCCTGCCGCTCTACGGACGGCTTTCGGCAGCTGAGCAGCATCAGGTTTTCTCCACGCACGGTGGGCGACGGATCGTGGTCGCCACCAACGTCGCGGAGACCTCGCTGACGGTTCCCGGCATTCGGTATGTCGTGGACACCGGCACCGCCCGCATCTCGCGGTACAGCCAGCGTCTCAAAGTGCAACGGCTGCCGATCGAGCCCATCTCACAAGCTAGCGCCAACCAGCGATCGGGTCGATGCGGGCGAGTGGCCGACGGCATCGCCATCCGGCTGTATGCCGAAGACGACTTCGACGCCCGCCCGGAGTTCACCGACCCCGAGATTGTGCGCACCAACCTGGCCAGCGTCATCTTGGCGATGACCGATCTGGGGCTGGGGCGGATCGAACGCTTCCCCTTCCTACAGCCCCCCGACTCGCGGCAGATCGCCGACGGTGTGCGGCTCCTCGAAGAGCTCCAAGCCATCAACCCCGACGCCCCGGCCGATGTCCCGCGCAAGCGCCTGACGGCATACGGAAGGGCGATCGTCGCGCTGCCGGTGGACCCCCGCCTGGCGCGGATGCTCGTCGAGGCCGACCGCAACGGTGCCCTAGCCGAAGTGCTCGTCATTGCCAGCGCCCTGTCGATTCAGGACCCTCGCGAGCGGCCGACCGAGAAGCAGGCCCAAGCCGACCAGCAGCACGCGCGGTTCAAGGATGAAGACAGCGACTTCATCACCCTGCTCAACCTGTGGAACTACCTCAAGGACCAACAAAAAGCGCTGTCGGGCAGCGCTTTCCGGCGGATGTGCAAGCGTGAGTACCTGCACTACATGCGGGTGCGCGAGTGGCAAGACCTGCATAGCCAAGTGCGGCGCGCCACCAAGAGCCTCAAGTTGAACCTCAACGATTCACCGGCCACCCCCGATCGCATCCACCAGAGCTTGGTGCCGGGTCTGCTCTCACTCGTCGGCCTCTACGACCGCGACAAGCGCGAATACATCGGCGCCCGCAACGCGAAGTTCCACCTCCAGCCCGGCTCGACGCTGCACCGCAAAAACCCTGACTGGGTGATGACCGCAGAGCTCATCGAAACCACCCGATTGTGGGCGCGCGTCAACGCCCGCATCGACCCTTCGTGGGTCGAAGCTGCTGCTGGGCACCTGGTGAAACGCTCCTACGCCGAGCCGCGGTGGTCCCGCAGCCGGGCCAGTGCCATCGCCAGTGAACGTGTCACGTTGTATGGCGTGCCACTGGTCGCGGGGCGTGCAGTGCCACTGGGCAAGATTGACCCCGTCACCGCCCGCGACCTGTTCATCAGGCACGCGCTGGTCGAGGGCGATTGGGAGACGAGGCACGAGTTCTTCCACCATAACCATCGCTTGCTGCGTGACGTCGCCGACCTGGAGGCCCGGGCCCGGCGGCGCAACATCGTGGTCGACGACGAAACGGTGGCTGCCATGTACGACGCGCGGCTGCCTGCTCACATCGTCTCCGGTGCCCACTTCGACCGGTGGTGGAAGACCGCCAAGCGTGACGACGCCGAGCAGCTGTCCTTCACCGAAGATCTGCTGGTGCGCGGCGACGACGGCATCAGCGTTGGAGATTTCCCGGGGACCTGGCGCAGCGGTGACGTCGAGCTCACCTTGACCTATCAGTTCGAGCCTGGCTCGGAGGCCGACGGGCTGACTGTGCACGTGCCCATCGAAGTCCTGAACCAAGTTGAGTCGCGAGGCTTCGACTGGCAAGTGCCGGGCATGCGTGAAGACCTCGTGATCGCGCTCATCAAGTCGTTGCCCAAGGACATTCGCCGCCACTTCGTGCCTGCGCCAGATCACGCCAAGCGAGCACTACTCGCGCTCTCCACCGTCTCGGCCACCTCAGCGGGCATCGCGGAGGCCCTCGCCGAGGTGTTGACCTCGACGGGACCGCTGAAGGTGCGCCCCGGTGACTTCGAGGAAGCTCGGGTGCCGCCGCACCTGCGTCCGACGTTCCGCATTGAGCAGGCCCGCGGTCGTGGCCCCCGACAGAAGGCTCGCTTGAGCGTGCTCGCCGAAGGGAAAGACCTTGCGGCGCTCCAGGCCGAACTGGCCCCGGTGCTGCGATCGACCATGGCGAGCGCCGCCTCCCGCGTTGAGCGCACAGGCTTGACCTCTTGGAACTTCGGGACGCTTCCGCAAACCTTCGAGCGAGCCCTCGGCAACCGGGTGGTGCAAGGCTTCCCGGCTCTGGTCGACGCGGGCCAAGCCGTCGACATACAGGTGTTGAGCAGCCGCTCCGAGGCCGACCGCGCCACCGGTCGCGGCGTGCGCCGGTTGCTGCTAATCGCTACGAACCCGCCGTGGAAAAGGGTGTTGGCGCTGTTAAGCAATCAGCGCAAGTTGAGCCTGGGGCACAATCCACACGGCTCGGTGCCGGCGTTGCTCGATGACGTGTTGGCCGCAGCGGTGGACGCGATCGTTGCCGGTATGCCGGGAGGCTCAGTGCGCGACGAAGCAGAGTTCGACGCGGCGGTGGCTTCAGTGCGTCAACAAGCGACCCCCAAGGTGCTGGACATCATTGAGTCCGTCGCGCCGATCTTGGACCTCGCCCGTGAAGCGTCGTCGCGCATCGAACGACTCACCGTGCCGGGAGCGGCGGCGATGAAGGTGGACTTAGTCGCTCAACTCGCGAGTCTGATCCGACCCGGCTTCGTGGCTGACACCGCCAGTTTCCGGCTGCCTCGCCTGCGCGTCTACCTGGCAGCGATGATCGAGCGGATGGACAAGGGTGTGGCGGATCTGGTGAGGGACGGCGACCGGATGGAGCAGATCCATGTGGTGCACGAAGAGTTCGACGCTCTGGTCACCAAGCTGCCCAGCCACCGTCGCCACGACCAGGACTTGACCGACATCTGGTGGCAGATTCAAGAGCTGCGCGTGTCCTTGTTTGCTCAGCGCCTCGGGACCCCCGGGCCGGTCTCGCCGCAACGCATCTACGCCGCAATGGACCGAGCCGAAGACGCCACCGTTTCTTAAGGAAATCCCATGCTGACGAAGCCATCTCCTAGGGTGTGCTCATGCTCAAAGTTGGATTGTCCGGTGGGATAGGGTCCGGCAAGTCGACCGCCTCGGCTCGTCTTAAAGCGCTCGGCGCAGTGGTCATCGACAGTGACGTCATCGCTCGTGAGGTCGTCGCGGCCGCAACCCCGGGTTTAGGTGAGATTGCCGAACGTTTCGGTGACGACGTCTTAGCCGAAGACGGTGCACTGGACCGTGCAGCCTTGGGCGCCATCGTCTTCACCGATCCGGCCGCTCGTGCCGACCTTGAGGCGCTGACCCACCCACGGATCGCTGCCCGCACGAGGGAACTCTTCGCGGAGGCAGAGGAGAACGCCATCGTGGTGCACGACGTCCCGCTCTTGGTCGAGAAGTCCATGGGCTCGGGCTATCACCTGGTGGTCATCGTCGGGGCGCCCGAGCACGTGCGGCTTCAACGGCTCATTGACGAACGGGGGATGGAGCCGGCGCATGCCCAGTCCCGTATCGACAGTCAGGCCAGCGACGAGGCCCGCCGAGCCGTGGCCGACGTGTGGCTCGAGAACACGGGCACGACGGAGGATCTTGAAGCTGCGGTGGACGCTCTATGGCACGACCGCCTCGTTCCGCTTGAAGTCGAACTGCGGGCCGAGGGCTAGAGTCCTAATTCCGGCGGCGGGGCAACGGGCGGCGTGCCAAGCACGTGCTCACTGAGGAACGCCATCACGACCGCATACCAAATCTTCGCGTGCTGGGGCTTGAGCACCCAGTGGTTCTCGTGCGGGAAATACAAGAACTGGTGGTCCGTCGAGCCGTCGTCGGCGGCCGGTAGGCCCGACTTGGCGAGAAGCTCGTACCAGAGCCGCAGGCCTTCGCCGATGGGCACCCGGTAGTCCTTGTCGCCGTGGATGACCAGCATGGGAGTGACGATCTGCTCAACGAAGCGATGCGGTGAGTTGTCCAACGACATCTGCTCGCTCATCTCGCGTTGCCAATAGAACGCCGCGTCCGTGGTGGGGCCGAAGCCATCGAGTGCCCACAGCGACGCATGCGTCACGATGGCCTTAAATCGGTCGGTGTGCCCGGCGATCCAGTTGGCCATGTACCCGCCAAACGACCCGCCCAGGGCCGACGTGCGCGTCTCGTCGATGTCTTCGCGAGAAGTTACTTCGTCGGTCAACGTCATCAGGTCGGTGTAGGGAGCCGCCCCCCAAGCGCCCCACCCGCGTTGGATGAATTCTTGCCCATACCCCGTCGACAGCGCCGGGTCAGGCAACAGAACGGCATACCCCTGGGCCACGAGCACCCATGGCGTCCACCGCCACGTCCAGGCATTCCACGAGCTCAGCGGGCCACCGTGAATGAACACCAGCAGGGGAGCGGGGCCGTTACCGCCGTGGGGCTGCGCGAGCCATCCGCGCACCGTGTGCCCATCGTTGGTGGTCGTGGCGACGTCAGTGATGGTGCCGGGCAGCTCAGGGCGAGCGGCCGGGCCCAGCAGTGTCACCGCGTCGCCAGTGACCAGATCGACCCGGACGACCTCGGCTGGGAAGGCCGGGCTGCTGCGCACCGCGAATCCGACGGTGCCATCACCGCCCGAAGGAAGGGCCAGTGCGGAGTATGTCGCGTCGTCACCTGTGACGGCGCTGACCTCGCCCGAAGCCATGTCGACTCGGAAAATCGGCCCCCGCCCGTTCTCGTCGGCGAGCACGAAGACGCACGTGCCGTCAGGGTGCCAAGCGACCGGCGATCCCCATTGGTCCCACTCGTGCGCCAAGGGTGTGGTGGCACCGGTGCCCAGATTCACCACCCACATCTGCGGGTGCGGCGCCGAGTCGGGTGTCGTCTTTGGGGTAATCGTGATGACCGCGTGAGCGTTGTCGGGGCTGATTAGTGCGGACTCCACATCGCGGTTCAGTTCGTCAACGATCCGGGTGTGCTCACCGGTCGCTAGGTCGATGCGTAGCAAAATGCTGCGCTGCTCGGCTCGAGCCTCCATCACCGACGCCGTCGTCAGTGCAAAGGTTCCGTCGGGGCTGATCTGCGGCGTGTGTTCCACCAGGCTCGCGCCCAGATCGTTGCCGACGCGGCGCAGGCGCTGATCATCGGTGATGGCGCACACCTGAGGCTGGCCCGGCCCGAGGTCGTGATCCCAGAATCGCACCGGAAACCCGCGATGGAGTAGCGCATCGACGCCGGCTTTCTCGCGCGCTTTCGAGAGTTCGTCGTGCTCGTGCGTGGTCTGGGCCCCAGG
>JBBSKS010000029.1:0-19079 GCA_038256095.1 Actinomycetales bacterium
CGTGAATGGCCTGCAGGGTAGGGGTTTCCACTTCGAGGAAAGCCTGCGCATATAGCACCTCGCGAATCGCACGGGTCACAGCCCCACGGTGGCGGACCATCTCGCGCGCTTCATCGCGGACGATCAGGTCAACATACCTGCGGCGAACGCGCTGTTCTTCCGATAGATCCTTGTGCAAAACCGGTAAAGGGCGTAGGGCTTTGCTCGCCATCTGCCACTTGTCAGCCATCACCGACAACTCCCCGCGTCGGCTGCTAATAACCTCCCCATGGACGAAGACGTGGTCACCTAAGTCGACCAAAGATTTCCATCGCCCCAAGGCCTCTTCGCCCACCACAGCCAGGCTAAGCATCACCTGCAAGCGATCCCCCATCCCCGACTGCAGACTAGCGAAACATAACTTACCGGTGTTACGGATGAAGACCACACGCCCGGCGACGCCGACCTGCACTTCGCTGACCTCTTCTGCGGCCAAATGTCCCCAGCCCTTGCGGACTTCTTCGAGGGTGTGGGTCACCGGCACGTGTGCGGGGTAGGCCTGCCCGCCGTCGGCAAGCAATTGGGCCCGCTTGGCCCGGCGAATCTGGATCTGCTCAGGAAGGTCGACGTCGGGCGATGCCGGTGGGTGATTCACCGTTAAAGGATAAAGGAGAACTCAGAACAACGACGCGCCGGTAGCGGTGCGTTCCAAGTCCAGCAATGCCTGCTTGCGGGGGGCTCCCCCGCCGTAGCCAGTGAGCGATCCATTACTGCCGATCACGCGATGGCACGGCACGATGATAGAGATCGGGTTGCGCCCGTTGGCTGCCCCCACGGCACGCGACGCCTGCGGTGAATCGATGGCCGCTGCGATCTGTCCGTAACTCGCGGTGTGGCCAAACTCGATGCCGCGCAGCGCCGCCCACACCCGGTGCTGAAAGGCCGTTCCCACCGGAGCCAAAGCCACGTCAAAGTGCTGGCGTTGGCCGGCAAAGTATTCGCTGAGTTGGTCTCGCACGCTGGTGAAGATCGGGTGCTCGGCCACCTCGTCGTCACTGACGGCAGTGCCACGGTCGCTAGCTGGTGGGGCGTGCCGGTGCTCCACGAAGTACAAGCCGGTCAACGCCTCCGCGTCGCTGACGAGGCTCAGCACACCGACCGGGCTGTCCATCTCGTAGTGGAATCGCTGCTCATTCAATGACTGTGTGGGCGATGGTTGCATCAGTTCTTCGCTCCTGGTGTGGGTTCAGGCATCCGGGCTGCGGCGTGATCGCTCGCCGCCCACAGACTCTGCGTGGCGTAGCCGCGCCAGGGTTGCCATTGCGTGCTGTGAGCGATGAGTTCTCGTGGCGCCGCGGGCAACCCGAGCGCGTTGGCGGTGTTGCGCACGCCTAGGTCGGTGGCGGGGAAGGCGTCGGGGTCGCCCATCGCGCGCAGCGCAATCATCTCGGCTGTCCACGGCCCAATCCCGGGTATGCCGAGGAGGTGGCTGCGCGTCTGTGCCCAGTCGGCCGCAGGGCCCACATCGACAGAGCCATCCGCGAGCGCCCCGGCAAGGAGACGCAACGACCGCAGCCGAGTGGGCGGCATACCAGGTAGGAGTTCCGGGTCAGCCTCCGCGATCTGCGCCGGCGACGGGAAGAGCCACTCAATGTCGTCACCAGAAAACGGGTCGCCGAGCGTGCGCACCAACCGTGCAGTCAGCGTCGCCGCAGCCTTGGTGGAGATGTGCTGACTGAGCACGATGCGGATCGCCATCTCGGCGGGGTCCATCGCCCCGGGGATGCGCACCCCTGCGGCCGAGGTCACCAAGGGCGTCAGCAGCGGGTCACGGCCCAGGTGCTCATCGATGGCATGAGGGTCGGCGTCCAGGTCGAGGAGCCGCCGGCACCGTTGCATGGCTGCGGTCAGGTCTCGGATGTTGGCGAGCGACAGCGTCGCGTCCACATAGTCGGCCTGCGGGCGCAGGTGAATGAGCGCGGGACCGTGGGCGAGGCGGATCGACCGAGCCAAACCTCCCTCGATCCACTCCTCTACCCCCGGAACACTGGTCGCGGCAAGGTGACCAAACAGACTCGGCGCGTGCAGCGGGCCGCGGAACGGCAATCGCAGACTCACGCGATGGGCCGCGGCACCCGTGGGCCGCGGGTCACCAGGCCGCGACCTGCGAGGCGCAGAGGCCCGAAGGCCGCTCGGGGTGGCTGCATAAACGTCGCGGATAGTGTCGTTGAACGATCGAATGCTGGCGAAACCAGCGGCGTAAGCGATCTCGGACATAGGCATCGTGGTGGTCTCGATGAGCACCCGTGCGGTCTGTGCCCGCTGTGCCCGGGCTAGCGCCAACGGCCCAGCACCTAATTCGGCCAAGACGAGTCGTTCGACCTGCCGTTCGCTGTAGCCGACGCGGCGGGCTATCCCGGCAACACCTTCGCGATCGATGACTCCGTCGGCGATGAGTCGCATGACGCGGGCCACGACGTCGCTGCGTTCGTGCCACAGCGGCGATCCAGGGGTGGCGTCGGGCCGGCATCGTTTGCAGGCCCGGAATCCCGCTCCCTGGGCGGCGGCGGCGCTGGGGTAGAACCGCATGTTGGATTCTTTAGGCACCCGGGCCGGGCAACTGGGACGGCAATAGATTTTGGTGCTGGTGACCCCGAGGTAGAAGAACCCGTCGAAGCGAGTATCGCGGCTGCGCACTGCGGCGATGCGTGCGTTCGTGTCGAGGATCACAGGACCTAGTGTGCCCCGGATTGCGTCAGTGATCTAGCAGAAATCCGACAGCCCAGTGCGCATCATCGGAGTGTGTGTCCGTTCCTCTTTGCGCGTTTGCGCAAGTGGCGTTCTCGGGCGGAAAGGATGAGCAACACGATCGCGACCAGCGGCAACACCATAAACACCATCACCAGGCTGAAGCCGCTGGTGGTGTCGTGATCGGCGGCATTCAAGACCAGGTATGCGGTGTAGGACACATAGAGCGTGACGAACAGTCCCCCTTCGCGTCGACCGATGCGCGCGCCGGTGTAGATCACCGGCAGCAGCACCGCGCTAGCGGCCACCATCAAGGGCAGGTCAATCGCCAGCACGGAGCTGGGCACCGGCAGACCGCCTGAGCTGATCACCGAAGGCACCCCCAAGACCAGGCCGATATTGGCCAAGCAACTTCCAATGGCGTTGCCGACCGCGAGGTCGCCCTGGCGCTGACGCACCGCAATGATCGAAGCCACCAACTCCGGCAGCGAGGTCCCGATAGCGACCACCGTGAGGCCGATGACCAACGAACTCACGCCTAGACCCGTCGCAATCGAGACGGCCCCGGTCACCAGCAGGTTTGCCCCGCCGACCAACAGGCCGACACCCGCCGCAACGCAGAGCAGCGCCACCAGCAAAGTCAGGTTCGGCGGGTCGTCGGCGCTTTCGCCATCGCCAACTCCACTCCCCTCATCCGGAGTCGACATACTCCCCCGTTTGGACAACCACACACTCATGGCTGTGTGCCCCACCCATGCCAGCAGCAACAGGCCACCGTCGAGTCTGCTGATGTTTCCATCGAGCGAGAGCGCCAACAGCAAGAACCCCAGGACGATCAGGAAGGGCACGTCGATGCGCACTAACTGGCGCCGGATCGCCAACGGCAGCACGATCGCCGAAATCCCCAATACCAGCAGGATGTTGGCGATGTTGCTGCCGATGACATTCCCGATCGCCAAATCGCTCTCCCCCGAGAACACGGCACCAGTGGTGACCGCCAACTCCGGCGCGGAGGTGGCGACCGACACCACAGTCAGCCCCACCACCAACGGTGAGATGCCAGCCCGGACCGCGAGCGCTGAGGCTCCCCGCACCAGCAACTCGCCCCCACCCACCAACAAGATGAGTCCACCCAGGACCTGAAGCACCGACGTCAAATCCACACCGGCGATTCTAAGGGCTTTTTTCTCAGCCGCCCCTCGAGGCCTATGAAACACAGAAGGATGGCGTCTGGCAGTCTCACGTAGGTGAGCGCGACACCGGTGCCGTGGGGGCAGGCTTGGCACGAAGCCTTATATGGCCGTCGCGGCTTCTACCGCGCACCGGAAGGGCCGGCGGGTCACTTCGCGACCTCAGTAGCCGGGATACCCCACGCGGATGTGGTGATGGCTCGCGCTATCACGACGCTTGCTCGCCGCCACGAGGTGCACACGATCGTGGATCTTGCAGCTGGGCGAGGGGAGTTCACCCGTGCCATGGCCCATGCCGCGCCGGAATTGTCGTTCGTGGGCGTGGACATCGTTGATCGCCCGCACGGCCTCCCCGAGGGCATTGGCTGGATGGTTTCCCCCGGCGGCGCTTCGCTACCGCAAGGATTGACGGGGCTGACGTCGACGTTGGTCGTGGCCCACGAGTGGCTCGATGTAGTGCCGACGACAGTGGCCCAGCGCGACCACGATGATCACGTATGGCGTGAGGTCCTCGTGCGTCCATCCGACGGCGAGCAGAGCCAGGGCCAGGCCATCGGGGGCCCGGAGCTCGACTGGCTGCAGGCCTGGGTCGGTCCAGACATCAACGTCGCCGAGGTGGGGCTCAGCCGGGATCGGGCCTTTGCAGATGTGGTGTCGCGCGTCGTTAACGGGCTGGTGTTGGCCGTGGATTACGGGCATCTACGTGAGCACCGACCGCCAAACGGCACCCTCACCGGCTATCGGGCCGGGCGCGCGGTGGCACCGGTGCCCGATGGCTCAATGGACCTGACCGCACACGTGGCGATCGACTCGCTGCGTGCGGCAGTGCCCGAGGTAACCGCGAAGCGCCAGCATCAGATGCTGCACGACGTGCTCGGCCAACCCACGAGGCCCACGCATGATCTCGCGAGCACCGAGCCGTCGGCATACCTGCAGGCGCTTGCGCAGCACAACGCCGATCGAGTGCTGCGCGAACCCGGCGGATTGGGCGGTTTTTGGTGGGTGCAGGCGACGTGCACCCGCTAGGTTGATTGGATGAGCGGCGCACCCACCGACGTGACCACCCCCCGCGGTCGATCGATGCACGTCAGCGTTGGCGCGGCCGGTCTGCACACGACCGAGATGGTGCTTAACATCGGGCCCCAACACCCCGCCACTCACGGCGTGCTGCGGTTAAAGATCACCGCAGACGGCGAGCGCATCGTCGCCGCCGAGCCGATCATCGGCTACATGCACCGTGGAGCGGAAAAACTCTTCGAGGTCCGCGACTACCGCCAAATTATAATGCTGGCCAATCGGCACGACTGGCTCTCCGCCTTCAGCAACGAGATCGGGGTTGCGCTGACGGTTGAGGCCCTGCTGGAGATGGAGGTGCCCGCGCGCGCGACCTGGGCCCGGACCTTGCTGTCCGAGCTCAACCGGGTGCTTAACCACCTCATGTTCCTCGGGTCCTACCCTCTTGAGCTCGGCGCAATCACCCCGATCTTCTACGCCTTCCGCGAGCGCGAAGAACTGCAGGCCGTCATGGAGGAGATCTCCGGTGGCCGGATGCACTACATGATTGCCCAGGTCGGCGGCCTGCGCGCCGACTTTCCGCCCCAGTGGCTGGATCACGTGGATCACGCGATCGCTGCCGTGCGCTCACGCTTGCCGGACCTGGAGTCCTTGCTGGTTGGCAACGAAATTCTGCGGGCCCGCACTAAGGGTGTCGGGGTGCTCGACATCGAGACCGCCAAGGCCTACGGCGTCACTGGGCCCATCGCTCGAGCCAGTGGCTTGGACATGGACTTGAGGCGGGACGACCCCTACCTGGCGTATGCCGACCTGTTTGCCCCCGGCGGCCCCGGCAAGGTGGTCACTCGCGAGGCCGGCGACGCGTTGGCTCGCTTGGAGGTGCTGCTAGAGCAGGTGCACGTCAGTCTCGACCTCGCGACTCGGTGCGTAGAGGTCCTGCGTGACCTGCCCGATGGCCCCATCAATGTGAAGTTGCCAAAAGTTCTCAAGGTCCCCGCCGGTGAGCACTACTTCGCTTCCGAGAATCCGCTGGGCTTCAACGGCTACTACTTGGTGAGTCGCGGCGACAAGGTGCCGTGGCGCCTCAAGCTGAGGTCAGCGTCGTTCAACAACGTGCAAGTGCTCTCAGAGTTGCTGCCGGGCACCGTCATCGGCGACATGGTCGCTATCTTGGGCTCGACCTTCTTTGTCGTCGGGGACGTCGACAAGTGAGCGTTGCCAACTGACGTCACTCCTAGCGTCATACGTTTCTGGAGCTCTAACGAACTTTTCGTATGCCGCTCATTCGTAGGCCTCGTCGTCGGGGCGGCGACCTAAATCGTCGTCGCGCTCGTCTTCCGGCAGTCGGCACATCCATTGCGCCGCGAACCCCGCAACGCTCACCCCGGCTGCGGCCAGCAGGCTAATCACGGCGCGGAGGAACATGGCCCGCGCCGACTCGACGTCGAGCGTGGTCAGATGAACGACGGCGTTGGCAGCGTAGAAACCCACCAGCATCGCCCCGCCGAGGGCCCCCGCTTGGGCGGCCACGAGTGTGCCGCGAGCTTGCTGAGGGGTGGGCATAAAGTTGCTGGCCATCGTGGTCGGTGTGCTGCGCACGTACTGGCGCACCTTCCACGCGGCATACAACACCAGCACGGCGTAGAGCGCCATCGGGACCAGGCCAAACCACGGCACCAAGGGGTATTCGCGCCCGTTCGATCGCCACGCGAAGAGGGCGATCCAGCCGAGCGCGAAGGCGAAGGCAGCAGCGATCATCGCTGCGGTGACGGTGATGCCGTCGGGTGCCTTTTTCATAGCATCTTCTTCACAGCGACGAGTCGATAGCAGTGACGCCCGCGGGGTCGAGCCTGGCGAGCAGCGCCGAAACCTCAGTGACGGTGCCGTCCACCGTGATAGCCGCGCCTCGATCAACCGCGTTCCAGGGAACGAGCACAAAGGCACGCTGGTGCGCTCGCGGATGCGGCAGGTGCAAAACCTCGTCGTCCACGAGCCGCTCGGTGCCCGCACTCGGGTCGCCGTACTGCACGAGGTCCAGATCGAGGGTGCGCGGACCCCAGCGCACCGTGCGCGTGCGACCCCATCGCTGCTCGACCTGCTGGAGCTGCGCCAAGAGCCGGTGTGGGCTGAGCGATGTGCTGGCTAGCACCACCGCATTGATGTAGTCGTCTTGGTTGGGCCCGCCCACAGGGACGGTGCGATACACGGGCGAAGTATTTACACCCCACACCCCGGGTATGTCGGACAGATCGCCGATTGCCTCGCCTACAGTTTGTTCGGCCTCATGCATGTTGGCCCCCACGGCAATGACCACCGGCACGTCACGCTTCCCTCGGGTGCGGATCGACACGTCACCGAACGGCACGCCTACCGGAGCCTGCGGCTTGTGCAGCGTGACGGTTGCGGACTGGACTAACTCGTAGTTGGCCAGCACCGTGTCGACGACCTGGGCCACGACCGTCTCGATCAGATTGCGCGGTTCACCCTCGATGATGGCCACAATGTCGGCGGCGACCTCCGCGTAATTCACCGTCTGCGAGACGTCGTCCGAGTGGGCTGCCGGGGCGGTGTCGACCTCCATCTCGACGTCGACGACGAAGTCCTGGCCGTCGCGGCGCTCCGAGTCCAATACTCCGTGATAGCCGTAGGCGGTGACACCGGCGAGGGTGATGATCTCAGCCACGCCGCACCATCTCCAAGACGCCCAGGGCCTGCACCGTGCTGGGCACATCGTGCACCCGCACCGCCCACGTCCCGACTTGAGCGGCCAGCAGGCTCGTGGCCGCGGTGGCCACATCACGCTGCGCTGCGGGGATCGCCTCGATGCCCGGCAACTCACCCAAAAATCGCTTGCGGGAGGCCCCCACCAGCACTCGATGACCGAGCGCTATCACCTCGGGCAGGCCCGCAAAGAGTGTCCAGTTGTGGTGCGCGTCCTTGGCGAATCCGAAGCCCGGATCGACGATGATCTGCTCAGCCGCGACCCCTTGGGCAACTAAGTCCTCGATGCGAGTCCACAGATGGGCCACCACTTCGGCCACCACGTCGTCGTAGATCGCCGCCGCGTTCATCGTGTCCGAGTGGCCACGCCAGTGCATCGCGACGAACGGCACCCCGGTCTCGGCGACCACCGGGGCCATCTCAGCGTCAGCCAGACCGCCCGATACGTCGTTAACGATGCTCGCTCCGGCCGACACGCAAACACGCGCGACCTCAGCGCGCATGGTGTCGATCGAGGTCGTCACACCACGCTCTCGTAGGCCAGCGATGACCGGCAACACCCGAGACAGCTCTTCATCGACACTGGGCCGGGTCGCGCCGGGCCGGGTCGACTCCCCCCCAACGTCCACGATGTCTGCGCCCTGAGAAGCCAGCGCTGCTCCCTGCTCAACGGCGCGCTCCACGTCGGCCCACAAGCCGCCATCACTGAACGAATCCGGGGTGACGTTAAGGACCGCCATCACCAGGGTCACCAGAGTTGCCTCACGCTACGGCCGACGCGCGAGCGCGAGGCTCATGGCCTCGGCACGGGTGGCTCCGGCACGCAACTGTCCACGCACAGCCGAAGTGATGGTGCGGGCGCCGGGTCGGCGAACCCCGCGCATCGACATACACAAATGCTCGGCCTCGATGACGACGATCACGCCGCGCGGATGCAGGCTCGTCTCCAAGGCGTCGGCGATCTGCGTCGTGAGTCGCTCTTGCACCTGAGGTCGGCGAGCAAAAACGTCAACGAGGCGGGCAAGCTTTGACAATCCGGTGACTTTGCCGTCCGGGCCGGGAATGTAGCCGACGTGCGCGACGCCGTGAAAGGGCACGAGGTGGTGCTCACAGACGCTGTAAACCGAAATGTCGCGCACCAAGATCAACTCTTCGTGCTCGACGTCAAACGTCGTGGCCAAGATGGTGTCCGGGGACTGCCGCAACCCCGAGAACATCTCCGCGTAGGCACGACCCACCCGCGCTGGGGTCTCGATCAGGCCGTCACGGTCCGGGTCTTCACCCACGGCAATCAGTATCTCGCGGACTGCCGCTTCGATCCGTGCGTGGTCGACGCCCTCAGAGTCGGCCGGGGTCGACATGTCCGCCCTCGGGGACCGCCACGACCTGGGCCGCGGGGTGTTCAGTGTGCTCAGCAGGTGCGCGGTGCCCGTTAGACATCGCGCGACGTTCAGCCTCGGTCAGCACTGGGCCACGCTCGTGCACGTTGCGGTCATCGCTGGAGAGCCAGACGGGCCGCGGCGGGCGCTTCACGACGTTGGCGAAGATCTCGGCCAACGGCGCAGCGGTCAGCGTTTCTTTTTCAAGCAGCTCCAACACCAACGAGTCGAGCAGATCGCGGTTGTCGTTCAGCGCGTGCCAAGCCTCGTCGTGTGCCGCCTCGATGAAGCGTCGGACCTCCCGGTCCACCACGCCAGCCAAGTCCTCGGAGTAGTCGCGCTCGTGACCTATGTCCTTACCGAGGAAGACCTCGCCGGAGCCGGAGCCCAACTTCACCGCGCCGATGCGCTCGCTCATGCCGAACTGAGTCACCATCTTGCGAGCCAGGCCGGTGGCCTTCTCGATGTCGTTCGAAGCGCCCGTGGTCGGGTCGTGGAAGATGATCTCTTCCGCGACCCTGCCACCCAGGGCGTAGGCCAACTGGTCGAGGAGTTCGTTACGCGTCGTTGAGTATTTGTCGTCAGCGGGCAGCACCACCGTGTAGCCCAGTGCGCGACCTCGCGGCAGGATCGTGATCTTGCTGACCGGGTCGGTGTTGTTCATCGCCGCAGCAACCAGAGCGTGACCACCCTCGTGGTATGCCGTGATCTTTCGTTCCTTGGCGCTCATCACGCGGGAGCGCTTCTGCGGGCCAGCCATCACCCGGTCGATGGCCTCGTCGAGGTGCTTGTTGCCGATGATCTTCTCGTTGTTCCGAGCCGCCAGTAGGGCAGCCTCGTTGAGCACGTTGGCGAGATCAGCGCCCGAGAATCCTGGGCTCTGCCGAGCAACGGTCATCAGGTCAACGTCATCCGCCATGGGCTTGCCCTGCGCGTGGACCTGCAGGATGTGGTTGCGGCCCATCATGTCTGGGGCCTCCACCGCGATCTGACGGTCGAATCGGCCAGGCCGCAGCAACGCTGGGTCCAAAATGTCCGGGCGGTTGGTGGCGGCGATCAAGATCACGTTGGTCTTGACGTCGAAGCCGTCCATCTCCACCAAGAGTTGGTTCAGCGTCTGCTCGCGCTCGTCGTGCCCGCCCCCCATACCGGCGCCACGGTGGCGGCCAACGGCGTCGATCTCGTCGACGAAGATGATGGCCGGGGCGTTCTCTTTAGCCTGCTCAAACAGGTCGCGCACGCGGGAGGCACCCACACCAACGAACATTTCGACGAAGTCCGAACCGGAAATCGAGTAGAACGGCACGCCAGCCTCACCAGCGACCGCGCGAGCCAGCAGCGTCTTTCCGGTCCCGGGAGGGCCGTAAAGCAGGACGCCCTTGGGGATTTTGGCCCCGACGTCGAGGAACTTCTGCGGCTCGGAGAGGAACTCTTTGATCTCGAAGAGCTCCTCGACGGCCTCGTCTGCGCCCGCGACATCGGCGAAGGTCACCTTCGGCATGTCGGCCGAAGCCAACTTGGCCTTGGACTTGCCGAACTGCATGACCCCCCGGCCGCCACCCTGCATACGCATCATCAAGAAGAGAAAAAGTCCAAGGATCAAGATCAACGGGATGAGCGTGAACAGCAGCGAGACCAACCAGTTCTGCCGGGCCGGGTCGTCAGTAAAGCCCTCGGAAGGAGGCGACGTCGCCAAAGCATCGACCACCATCTCGCCGCGGCTCTCGACGTAGTAGGCCTGCACCTTCGACGCATCGCTCACATCGCCGCCGGTAAAAGTCGAGCCACTCTTGAGGTCCAGGTCGACACGATCCGGCGTCACGGTGGCCGAGGCTACGGAGCCATCGGAGATGAGCTTGAGTGCGTCCGAGGTGTCGATCCGGCTGTAGGCGCTCGGCGAGAACACCGCGAAGGCAAGCACGGCGAAACCGACGACGAGGGCCACCCACAGCCAAGGGCTACGTTGCTGCTTTTGCTTCTTCTTGCTCATCAATGTTCGGAGCCGCTGGCCCCGCTCCTTTTGCTCGTGTGATGGCCCCGATTGAGCCACCGGGTCTGCACGCCTCAACGCGCAGCGAGGAACCAGTGTTCCAGACTGCCGTTAGTGCGTTGACCTTGAGGGGCTCGATGACTTGTCGTCAGGAAGGGTCCAGGCGGGTGGTGGCTTAGCGGTACATGTGGGGGGCAAGGATGCCGACCTCGCGCAGGTTGCGGAATCGCTCAGCAAAATCCAGGCCGTATCCGACGACAAACTGGTTGCCGATCTCGAAGCCGACGTAGCGCACATCAATCTCGACCTTGGCGGCCTTGGGTTTGCGCAACAAGGTGCAGATCTCGACCGAGGCGGGGCTGCGCGACTGTAGGTTGGTCCGAATCCAGCTCAGCGTCAGGCCCGAGTCGATGATGTCTTCGATGATCAGCACGTGCCGGTCGGTGATGTCGGTATCGAGGTCCTTGAGGATGCGGACCACCCCAGAAGACTTGGTCCCCGAGCCGTAGGACGACACCGCCATCCAGTCCATCTCGGCTGATCCGGGCAGCGCGCGCATCAGGTCGGCCATGACCACGACAGCGCCCTTGAGCACGCCCACCAGGAGCACGTTCTTGTCTTTGTAGTCGCCCCAGATCTGCTCGCCCAACTCACCCAGTCGCGTCTGGATCTGCTCCTCGGTTAGCAGCACCGTTTCGAGATCGGCGCCCATCTGCTCAGCGTCCACGTTGTCCTCCAGGTTTTGGGTGCTGCGTCACAGTCTCGGCGACACCGCAGTGTGTATTGCACAGTTAACTAGTCTTGGCTGTTTCGAGCCAGATACGCCCATCTCTGCGGCTCGCCTGCAGGTGCCCGGGAAGGTCGATCGGCCCTTGCCCGCGCCACTTCGTGAGTAAACCGTCGATCCCCTGTAAGTGCTCCGCCCGCAGCGATCCAGCAGGGCTTCCCGCCTGCTGCACCGCTCGTCGCACCACTCTGGTCCGGATCGCTTCAGGGTGGGCGGCCAGCGCCTGCACTAGCCACGGCAACGGACCCAATCCCTCGTATGCAGACTCGCTGAGCTCATCCAGCGCGTCAGCGTCGGTGCGCAGCAGCCCGGCCGAGCGACTCAGCGCCCCAGTGACCCCTGGGCCGAGTTCGGCTTCGAAACGCTCCAACAGACTTCGTGCTCGCACCCGAGCGAATCGGGCGTCCACGTTGTGCGGGTCCTGCCAGGGCACCAGCGAAGCATCCGCGCACGCCTGGACGGTCGTCACACGATCCACCGCCAAGAAGGGGCGGACCAGGCTCACCACGGACGCGTCCTGCCCCGGGTGACTCACGCCGCCTTGCCCCCGCTGAAGGTGGGGCTCGAATAACAAGCGAGCGGTCGGCATACCGGACAAGGATCGCGCTCCGGAGCCCCGGGACAAACCCAGCAACACCTGCTCGGCTTGGTCGTTGCGGGTGTGGGCGACCAACACCGCAGCCGCCCCGCACTGGCGAGCAGCAACGCACAAAGCGGCGTATCGAGCATCTCGGGCGGCGTCCTCCGGACCCGTTGCGCTGTCCTCGACGCGCACGGGCACCACGGTCGCGCTCAGCCCCAGTCCACGGCACTGCTGAGCGGCGGCTTCAGCCACCTGCGCAGATCCGGGCTGGACGTGGTGGTCGATCACGAGCGCCCGCGCTTCGCCGCCGCCCTGTCGGGCAGAGACAAAACTGGCCGCCAGCGCCAGCGCCAACGAGTCCGCTCCCCCGCTACAGGCAACGATGACGCGCTTGTCGAGGAGGTCGTGCGCTACCAAGGAGTCGCGGAGGGCGGAGCGCACAGCGGCGATGGCGGCGGGAGGACCGGTCACGAGGAAGGTTGAGGGGGCAGTCGGCGAGCTAGCCGTGCACGCGGGCGACCCACGCGCCCGGATCCGCGATCTCTTCGGCCTTGGGCAGGGTCTGCAGGCTGGTCCACACCTGGTTGAAGCCATCAGTGCCGACCTGATCCATCACGGCCCGCACGAACACCGCACCGTCTCGGTACTGCTTCATCTTGGCCTCCATGCCCAACAGACGTCGCAACATGATGTCTAGCGGCCCGGCCCCTTTGCGCCGTTGAGTGAACTTCGCCCGGATCGTCTCCACGCTGGGGATCACCTGCGGCCCGACCTCGTCCATGATGACGTCAGCGTGGCCCTCAAGCAGCGACATCACCGCAGTGATGTCGGCCAACTGGGCTCGTTGAGCTTCGTTAGCTAGCAGAGAGGTGATGTCGCGCTCGCCGCGCAGCACTGCAGGCAGTCCACTGACGAACTGGGTCAACTTCGTGCCCATTTCGTCGGTGTGGGGCACCATCGACGTGCTCAGCGCTTGGGCGCTGTTGATGATGTGGTGGCGCAGCCATGGCACGGCGGTGAACTGCACGCGGTGCGTCTCTTCGTGCAGGCAGACCCAGAGCCGGAAGTCGTGCGGATCGACCTCGAGCTCGCGGTGGGCGGCCATGATGTTGGGGGCGACCAGCAACAGCCGGGGCGTGCCCTGCGGCGCCAGGTCGTATTGACCGAGGACTTTGGTGCTGACCCAGGACAGCAGCCCGGCCACTTCCGCGCCACTGATGACGCCGCCAATGCGCTGCGCCACCTCGGATGCTTCGCCCTTCCCAGGCGCGCCCGAGGCGCGGCGGGAAACGACTTCGTCGAGGACCGGCGACATCATGGCCTGCATCGACGACGTGTTGGCGTGGATCCAACCCGGTCGGTCGACCACCAATGGGGTGGCTGCGCCTCCAGGGGTATGCATCCTGGCGGTGTGCGCGACGGGCTCGACGGCGGCTGCGGCAGCGGCGTGCAACTGAGCGACGGCGTCTTTGATCTCGATGCGGCTCGCTTTGGGACCCGCTGGCACCATCCGGCTCGCGGATGCTGCGGCGAAGCCCCAATCCACGAGGTTGCCGCCCGCCCCCCCTTCAGACGTCATTGCTTCAGGTGTTACGCCTTTTGGCGGCGCCACTGCCTCGTCGGTGCCACGGTTCATCTTCAAAAATCGACCCATGCGCCCAACGTATCCCGCCGCGCCTAACAGCCGCAGTCGGCCACAGTGGCGACCAAGGCATCGATGGCCGCTCTGGCCTCGATCGGGCCGGGGCCGTTCTCGACGTCGTTGGTGGTCAGCGAGAAGACTAAGAGGCGTCCGTCACGAGTGGTCACGGTGCCAGCCAGTGAGGTCACCGACGGCAGCGAACCGGTCTTGGCGCGCACCACGCCCAGGCCCGAGCGCGCCTCCTCGCCAAGGAACCGGTCGCTCATCGTGCCGTTGTATCCGGCCACCGGCAGGCCGTCTAACACCGATTGCAACGCGGGGTACGCGCCGCTGGCTCCAGCGCCCAGGACGTCGGCGACGAGGCGCATCGGCAACGTCGTGCCGTCGGACAAGCCAGAGGTGTCCGAAAGCGTGGCCCCGGCAACATCGAGGTTGTAGTAGTCGCGCAGAGAGTCGAGCACCCAGGCGTTGACGTCTTTCTGTCGCGGGCCCGCACCAGCGGCGACGGAGCCTTGGCGCGAGAGTTGCTCGACCATTGCGTTGTCGCTGGTCGCGAGCGCCAGGGCGAGCACGTCGCGCACCGGAGCTGACTCCACGCTCGCCAGCTGAGGTGAGACCGCCCCGCCCGACCCTTCTGCGTCCTCACTCGCGTCCGCCGCTGGAGCCGTCGCTGGTCGAATTTTCGTCGACGACAACCTGACGCCTTGGTCTTCGAGCGCCCCCTGGAAGGCTTTGGCTGCTTGCATCGTCGGCTCGGCTGGGGCGGGCCTACCGGGCACGGCGCGCGCACTCTCAAGCGCCAACATAGAAATGCGACCGGTGTATCCGCTGGTCACCCAAAAATCGGTCCACCCCGGCGCGACGTCGCGACCCTCGGCATACGAGCTGTCAAGAAAGAGACGAACCGGATCGGTGACGCCCCTTTCCTGCAACGCAGCAGCGGTCGCCTTGGCCAAGTCAGCGAGTCCGGCCCGCCCTGCCACGTCTCCCCGATCCCCGCGACCAGGCGCGAGCAACTGATCCCCGCCCGCCACTAATACGATGTCTGTAGGTCGTGTGCCGGTCACCACCGTGGTGGTGAAGGTCAGCTCGGGGGGCAACGTAGACATCACGGCGGCCGCGGAGAGCACCTTGGTGATCGATGCCGGGACCAACGACTTATCTGCGGATATGTCGACGAGGTGCTCGCCGGTGATCGCGTCTCGGATGGTGAGGCCGCGACGCGATGACGCGCCGAGCGACTCCGCATCCCAGCCGAGGTCTATGAGGTCCACGATCGCGTCGGCTCGGGGGGCCACGCCTCGCTGGGTGGGCTCGAGCGCGTAGTCGACCGCCGGCGGCAGTTGGGGACGCACTGCATTCTGCGCGATGACGGGGCTGCGCTCTTGCGCGCTGAGGGACCCTGCTGGGGTAACGGCGGGGATCGCTGCTGAAGCGCTGGCGGTCACCAGACATAGCGTCGCGGCGGCCACGCGCCACCCTCGCGTTCCAGAATGTGCAGCCACGCCTACGTCTCCTCCGCGGTCTCGTCTCGGTTCTTCGCCCAAGTCAGTGTGGCCTGACGGTATGTCAGATGTGGCATTCTTCCCTGATGGACTTTGACGTGACCATCGAAATTCCTATGGGTAGCCGCAACAAGTACGAAGTCGACCACGAAACGGGTCGAATTCGCCTTGACCGGATGCTCTTCACCTCGACCCGCTACCCCGCGGACTACGGCTACATCGAGGAGACACTGGGAGAGGACGGCGACCCCCTAGACGCACTCGTGCTGCTCGATGAGCCGACGTGGCCCGGCTGCCTGGTATCCGCCCGCCCGATCGGCGTCTTCCACATGCGCGATGAGGCAGGCGGCGACGACAAGATCATTTGTATGCCGGCCGGTGACTCGCGTAAGGACAAGATCGTGGACCTGAAGGACCTGGGAGAGCACACTGTGCTCGAGATCCAGCACTTCTTCGAGGTCTACAAGGCCCTGGAACCCAACAAATCGGTCGAAGCTTCCGCTTGGGGCGACCGCGAAGCAGCTGAGCAGGTCTACCGCGAATCTGTTGAGCGCGCGACCCGCGAGGGCGTCTCGACGCGTCGCTGGCCTGGCCCCAAGCACTAACGCTCAGCTTCGCTGAACCCCGAAGAGCCGCACGGCCTTCGGGGCGCTTGTGCACAGGCACGGTAACTATCTGAAGTTGTGTGGAACCTCAGGCGTACTCTTGACATCAGAATGTCGATACAGTGGGCCGCCGCTGTTGCCTTGACGACAACTCCCGAGGGGACACCATGAGCACAGCAGCCGCAACGCCCGACTATCTCGACCCTGACTCATCCGCCAAGCGATCCGCGCTGCCGTGGATCTTGGTGATCGTCGGGCTTGTTGCCGCCCTCGCTATCGGTGGTGGAGCACTCGCTGTGCGAGCCATGACGGGCGGGAGCGGCGACCAACCGTCGTCAGCGATGCCCAGCACCGTGGCTGCCTACGCGCAGGTCGACATTGACCCGAGCGTGGGGCAGAAGGTCGCGGCGTTGCAGTTCTTCGATGGCTTGGACACCGCAGAGCTTGAAGAGATGCGCGATGGCAAAGGCCGTGAAGCCTTGTTTGAGTGGATCTCCGAAGAGGACAACGGTGCTTTGGGTGACATGAACTACGAAGAGGACATCGAGCCCTGGCTCGGCGACCGTGCCGGTGTCGGCGTGCTGCCCGGTGCCACCACCGAAGATCTGGTCCCCGTTGTCGCCATTCAGGTGAAGGACGAAGCGGCCGCCACTACCTTTCTGGATGAGTTGATGGCGTCCGAAGAAGGCTCGGAAGATGTCGGCTACTTCTTCCGCGGCGACTATGTCGTCTTCTCGCAGACCTCGGACCTTGAGGGCATCAAGATGGCACTCGACGCGGGCACACTTGCTGATTCCGCCGAGTTCACTGACGACATGGCGGCCATCGGGGACCAGGGCATCGTGTCGATGTGGGCCAACCTGCCGGCCTTCCAAGAGCTGAGCAACAGCGTGAACGAAGAGCTCGGCGCGACGATGTCCGAGCTCTCGGGTGACACTCCGTTCATGGATGGCGAAGTTACGTTGGAAGGTCGCATGGCTGGCACGTTGCGCTTCGACAAGGATGCCATCGAGTTGTATGCCGCAGCCTTTGATGCTGGCGGGGAAAAAATCGAGGGCGGCGACTCCGCGCAGTTGATCTCTACGCTTCCTGGCGACACGACCACGGCCTTCTCCTTTGAGCACGGCGACCAGTACATCGACCAGATGTGGACCGTGTTGAGCGAGGCCTACCCGGACGATGTCGCCGAAGCCCAGCAGATGGCGGCTGACGAAGGCTTCGCCCTTCCGGGTGACATCAAGACCATGCTCGGCAACTCCGCTGTCTTCTCCACTGGCGCCGACCTGGCCACGATTGACGAGACGTTAGGCGGTGAGGGCAACGGTGAGATCCCTTCGGTCGGCTACCAGGCCAGCACGGACAGCGCCGCAGCCGTCGCGATCGTCGACAAGATCATGGCGCTGGGCGGCGAAGAAGAACTGGCCGCCGAGGGCCTCGACCTTCCCTACGGCGCCGAAGACGACACGTTCATCATTACCAGCAATCAGAGTTACTACGACGCGCTGAAGAACGGTGGCGACTTGAGCTCGAACCGCGACTTCACCGTTGCTGTTCCCGATGCTGACGAGGCCGATGCTGCGGGCTACATCAACCTGAATGCTTTTGAGTCCTTGTACCTCGAGGAGTTCGAAGCAGGCCAGGACCGCGACATGGCCGAGACCATGGCCGCGATCGGTATGCGGACCACCTCGGACGATCAGGGCGGCGCAACGTTCTCGCTCCGCTTGGTCTTCGACGAGAAGGAGTAGTCGTTCTAGGCGACTTCAGTCATAGACAGCTCCACCTTGGCTAATCCTGGTGGTTGCGGCGCGGTGGTCACTTGACCCCGCGCCGCTCTGTCGTTGCCACAGCCTTCACCTTCTTGACCCGATTGCCGCTGTCGCGGTTTTCCAGCGGGGATCCCGACGTCATGGCCCGGGCGACGCTGCTGTTTCCCCTCGTGGGTTTGTTCATAGGGGCGGTGCTAGGCGCGGTGTTCATCGGGGCTGACGCCGTAGCACCCCCATCGTTGGCGATCTTTGCCACGCTGGTAGTGGGCGTGCTGCTCACTGGCGGATTTCATGAGGACGGGCTCGCTGATGTCGCTGACAGCACCGGCGCCTTTGGGCGTGAAGCCAAGCTAGCAATCATGCGCGACAGCCGCATCGGGACTTACGGGGCCCTAGCGCTCATCCTGTTGATCGTCGCCCGGTTGCTCCTGCTGTCAGACCTCACCTGGAACACTTGGGGCGTGATTGTGGGGGCTCTCATTGCGGCTCATTCCTTGGCTAGGTGGAGCAGCGTGGCCCTGATGGCGTGGTTGAACTACGCGCGGGCCGAGGCGGCCAACAAGACGATTGCTCAGGGCGTCACCGCCTCGGGAGCGGCCATCAGCTCAGGCTTTGCCCTGGGGGCTGTGCTCCTCGCTGCGTTAGTGGGTGGCTCACTCCTGTTGGTGACCATCCCGGTGGCAGTGGCCGCAACGGTGCTGGCGGGGTGGTGGTTCAAGCGATCCTTCGGCGGAATCACCGGCGATTGTTTGGGAGCCGCCAATATCGTCGTGGAAATTGCTGTGTTGAGCGCTGTCGTCGTTCTGCACTCGCACCTCTAGTGGTTGGTGAAAGGTCACCTATGGTTGACTCCCGGATCGTGGATGTGGCCCGGTCGATTGCGACGCGAGCACACGAACATCAGGTGGACAAGAGCGGCCAGCCCTACATCGGCCATCCTGCTCGAGTCGCCGAACGCGTGCGTGGTGATGACGCTGCCGAGGTCGTTGCCTGGTTGCACGACGTCGTTGAAGACACGGAGGTGACGTTGGAGGATCTGCATGAGCACTTCCCGGAGGTCGTTATCGCTGCAGTCGAGGCCATGAGCAAGCGGCCCGGGGAACCTTTTGACGATTACTACTCCCGCGTGATGGCCAATTCGGTGGCCCGCGCGGTGAAGCTCGCTGA
>JBBSKS010000030.1:0-18912 GCA_038256095.1 Actinomycetales bacterium
GTCACGATCGCAGCGCCCTTCTTGTTCCTGCTCATCGCGGTCAGCGTCCAACTGATCAGGCACCTCCGCGATGAGCCAGTGGTTTCCACTGTTCCGGAAGGCGTGTACACCGCCCTGTACCAAGAGCTGAGCGCCAGCCGCAAGGACGTCGACGATTCGGTTGGGTGCGCAGCGGGTGCGTCCAGTGTTTGGCGTGTCGCACCTTGACAGTGGTCTAGCGGGAGAGCACAATCAGATGTGCCGTATCGCGCATCGCGTTGCATAATACGCAACAATAATATGGTTTCTCCCGGCACAGATTCGACCACCCGAAGGGTTCCCACACATGGCCTCGGTTCCAACCTCCGCCAACGTAGTTGTCATTGGTGCTGGCATTGTCGGCAACAGCCTCGTCCACCACCTGGCCCGCCTCGGGTGGACCGACATTGTCCAAATCGACAAGGGCGCGCTGCCCAACCCCGGCGGTTCAACCGGTCACGCCTCGAACTTCATCTTTCCGGTCGATCACTCGCGTGAGATCACCGACCTGACGTTGGACAGCATGGAGCAGTACCGCGATATGGGCGTCATGGTGACCCCTGGTGGTTTCGAAGTGGCACGCACCGAAGAGCGGATGGAAGAGCTGCGCCGCCGGATGTCCTCAGCGAAGGCCTGGGGGATCGACGCGGAGCTGGTTACCCCCGCGCAGGTCGTCGAGAAGGTCCCCTACCTCGACGATTCACAGATCATCGGGGCCTTCTGGACCCCGAGCGTCAGTGTCGTCGACTCGCTGCGAGCGGGCACCATCATGCGTGAAAAGGCGCTCGCGACGGGAGAGTTGACGGTCGTCCCCACGGTCGAGGTCATTGGCATGGACGTTGAAGAAGGTCGCATCAAGCGGGTCAGGACCAACGGCGGCGACATCGAAGCCAACACCGTGGTCATCGCCTGTGGTGTGTGGAGCCCGAAGCTTGCGGCTATGGCCGGCGCCAAGATCCCGCTGACCCCGGCCGTTCACCAGATGATCAGTGTGGGCCCCGTCCCGCTGCTGGCCGCGACCGAAGGGGAGATCACCTTCCCGATCATCCGCGACATGGACACCCTGTGCTACGAACGCCAGCACGGCGCCGACATGGAGGTTGGCTCCTACGCCCACCGCGCGATCCTGCACGACCCTGAGGACATTCCCTCGATCGAAGCCTCCAAGTTGTCGCCCACCGAGATGCCCTTCACCTCCGACGACTTCGACCCGCAGTTGGAGCAGGCCTTTGAGCTGATGCCCGACCTGCTCGGTGCCGAGGGCGCGGAGATCCGTTACGCCATCAACGGCTTGCTGTCGCTGACCCCGGACGGCTCGCCCGTCCTCGGGGAGACCCCCGAGGTCAAGGGCTTGTGGTCCGCCGCCGCCGTCTGGATCAAGGAAGGGCCTGGCGTTGGCCGTGCGGTTGCCGAGTGGATGACCCAGGGCTACAGCGAGATCGACATATCGCACTCCGATATCGCACGTTTCCACCCGCACCAGCGCACCCGCGCCCACGTCAAGGCGCGCACCGGTGAAGCATTCATCAAGACCTACGGCATCGTGCACCCCTCCGAGCAGTACGAATCGGATCGCGGCAAGCGACTGTCACCGATGAACGAGCACCAGCGTGCCCTGGGTGCCGTCTTCATTGAAGGCGCGGGCTGGGAGCGTCCCAACTGGTATGAGTCCAACGCGGGACTGCTCGAGGAGTTTGGCGACGCCGTCATGCCACGCGACAACGAGTGGGACTCTCGCTGGTGGTCGCCGATCATCAACGCCGAGCACCTCGCGATGCGCGAACGTGCTGGCATCTTCGACCTGTCGGCCTTCACCATCTTTGATGTCGTCGGCCCCCGCGCCCTCGATGCCGTGCAAGGGATCATCGTCGGTCAAGCCAACGTCGCCAACGGCCGCGTCATCTACTCCCCGGTGCTGGATGCCAAGGGGGGATTCGTCTCCGACCTCACGGTCATGAAGCTGGCCCATGATCACTTCCGCGTCGTCACCGGCGGCGCGCACGGGATGGTGGACCGCAAGTGGTTCGCCGACCGCATGCCCGCTGACGGCAGCGCCGTGGTCGTCGACCTCACCTCAGCCATCACCACGCTCGGCATCTGGGGCCCGAAGGCTCGCGAGATCCTCAGCTCGATCACCCGCGACGACCTCAGCCACGAGGGCTTCAGGTTCTCCACCTGCCGTGAAGTCGAGATTGGCTCGATCACCGTCCTGGCCTCCCGCATCTCGTATGTCGGCGAGCTGGGTTGGGAGTTGTACGTCCCGATCGAGCAGGGGGCCCGTGTGTGGGCCATGCTGCACGAGGCTGGCGCGTCGCACGGCGCCGTCCCCGTCGGTATCGGTGTCTACGGCACGACGGGGCGCATCGAGAAGGGCTACCGTGCCTTCGGTGCCGAGCTCGACGCGGAGCGCAGCATCGTCGAAGCCGGCATGCAGCGACCCAAGGTCAAGGAAGCTGACTTCGTCGGTCGCGACGCCTATATCGCTCAGCGCGAGACCGATCTGGTGTCGGTGCTGTGCACCTTGACCGTCGAGGACCACACCTCGGCGTCGGGGGTCAAGCGCTACATGCTCGGCGGCGAGCCGATCCTGTCCAAGGACGGGCAACTGCTGACCGACGGTCACGGCCACCACCCGTACGTCACGAGCGCTGGTTCTGCGCCGTCGCTGGGCAAGCACGTGCTGATGGCCTACCTGCCGGTCGAGCAGGCCGTCATCGGCACCGAACTCAGCGTGTCCTACATGGAAGAGCTCTACCCCGTGGTTGTCGGGTCCGTCGACGCCACCTCGCTCTTCGACCCCAGCAACGACCGGATCAGGAGCTAGATCATGGGCAACATTTTGGTATGCATTAAGCGCGTGCCGGACACCGGCGGCGAAGTCTCGCTGACCGCGGACGCGATGAACGTTGACGACCGCCAACTCGGTGCAACGGTCAGTGGTCACGAAGAGTGCGCCATCGAGCTCGCCGTCCAGCAAGCCAGTGAGACTGACGGCGACGTCACCGTCTTGACGCTCGGGGACGAGGACTCCATCGAGCAACTGCGTGACGCTGTGGCCCGCGGGTGCACGAACGCCGTCCTCGTCGAAGCTGTTCCGTCTGCTTTCGGGCCGGCCGACATCGCGGAAGCCATCGCCGAGGTCGTCCGGGCTCATGAAGCCGCCGGGACGACATACGACCTGATCCTGTTGGGTAACGACGCTGCTGACACTGGCGACTTCCAGGTGGGTGTCCGTCTGGGCTACGCCTTGGACCGCCCCGTGGTCACCGGTATGTCGACGGTTGAGCTCAGCGACAGCCAAGTCGTCGCCAAGGGCGACGCGCCCACCGGCGGTACCCAGGTCTTCGAGGTCGCTCTGCCGGCCATCGTCACGGTGATGGAGGGCGGCGTCGAGCCGCGCTACCCCTCGATCCCGGGCCGGATGAAAGCCAAGCGCGCCAAAATCGAGACCATCGAGCCGCAGGTGCAACCTTCGGGGTCGGCTCGCGTTCGATTGACACTGCCGCCCAAACCACCGAGCCAGGTCACCATCCTTGGCGAGGGCCCCGACGCGGCAGTCGCCGTGGCGGACTTGCTACAAGAACTAGGGGTTCTGCGATGAGTTGCGTAGTTGTCATTGAGTCCGACGCCACCGGGATCAGCGAAGTCAGCACCGAGACGATCACCTTTGCGCGATCGCTTGGCACCGACATCGACGCTCTCGTGATCGGCGACGTCGATGGTTTGCTCGGCCAACTCGGCGAGTACGGCGTGGCGCGTGTCTTCGCAGTCTCCGGAAGGGGATTCGACGCCTACGCCCCCGGCGCCTGGGCCGCAGCCGCGGTCGCGGCTATCGAGGCGTCAGGTGCCACGACGATCCTCGCCGGGGGCTCCCCGCGCGGCAACGAGATCTTGGCTCACGTCGCGGCCCGCCGCAGCGTCCTGATGGCCGCCAACGCGGTGCACGTCGAGGAGCAGTCCCCGGTGCAGGTGTCGCGTCAGGTCTTTGGTGGCTCGGCTCTTGAGGTCATGAGTCTGTCGCAGAGTCTCGCCGTCTTCAGCGTCGCCGGTCACGCCTGCGCGCCGGAACCTGCCGAGGCGGCAACCGCTCCGGCTGTGCAGGCGCTCTCCGTCAGCCCGACCGCGAGCGACCTGGCCGTGCGCGTGGCGCGCACTGAGGCGGGAGCACCGGATGAGTCCGGCAACCTGAAGTCTGCCAAGGTGGTTATCGGTGCCGGCCGCGGTGCCGGCAGCGCAGACGCCTTCGGAGAGCTTGAAGCGCTCACCGAGCTCTTGGGTGGATCGCTTGGTGTCTCTCGCGTCGTGACGAGTCTCGGCTGGCGTCCGCACCACGAGCAGGTCGGTCAGACCGGGAGCCGGATCAGCCCGGACCTCTACATCCCCTGTGGCATAAGTGGTGCCATCCAGCACTGGGCCGGCTGCTCGAGCGCCAAGACCATCTTGGCGATCAACTCCGACCCCGACGCGCCCATGGTCACGCGTGCTCACTACGCAGTGATCGGTGACCTGCACGAGATTGTCCCGGCCATCAACGAGGAAATCCGCCGGCGCGCATCAGTGTGATCGCACGATAAGACTGGCCCATCCCGAATCGGGGTGGGCCACTCTTTGTGGTGAAGACGGTGAGCGGTCTAGTGACTGCCGGGTCTAGGTGAAGGTGGACTCTTACTCTTCTTGCCGCCCGGCTGCCGACGCACGACCATGATTGCGGTCACCACAACGGTGACAAACACCGCAATCAAGAGGAGAAAGCTGAGCACTAAGACCCCGCCAAGTGTTGACATCGAAGTTGCCTTCCTCGTGCTCTTTGGTCGTCCGGAAACATCAGTAAGTCTACGGCGCTCGGGGAGGACACCGCGGCAATAATCTTCTCCCGAAACCGGTCACGATGGGGGGTCATTCGCCTGTAAGGTAACGCCAACATCGTCCTTTAACCACCGTCCAGTGAGGCGGGGAAGGAGTGTGGGCCTCTCATGAGCCCATCAACTGGCAGAAGCGTGCTGACAGGCCCGGAAATCACCCGGGCATTGCGCCGTATCGCCCACGAAGTTCTCGAAGCCAATAAAGGGTCGGAAGACTTGGTGCTCCTAGGCGTGCCGAGTCGTGGCGTGCCGTTAGCTCATCGGCTTGCCGCAGCGATCGCCGAGGTCGAGGGCGACACTGTCCCGGTCGGCTCGCTCGACATCACCATGTATCGCGACGATTTGCGTCGACAACCTGTGCGCACCGTCGAGCCGACTGCCCTGCCCGACGGCGGCATCGACGGCAAGGTCGTGGTGCTAGTCGACGACGTTCTGTATTCGGGTCGCTCGGTTCGGGCCGCACTGGACTCGATGGCTGACTACGGCCGCCCCAAGATTGTGCGACTCGCGGTGCTCGTTGATCGAGGTCACCGCGAGCTGCCGATCCGCGCCGATTACGTCGGAAAGAACCTTCCCACGGCTAACACTGAACGGGTCTGGGTCCACCTACAGGAACTCGATGGTCACGACGATGTGCGAATCGCGCAGGAGGGGAGCGCATGAAGCACCTGCTATCGATGGCCGATCTGAGCCGCGATGAC
This sequence comes from Actinomycetales bacterium, assembly GCA_038256095.1. Classification (GTDB taxonomy): domain Bacteria; phylum Actinomycetota; class Actinomycetes; order Actinomycetales; family Dermatophilaceae; genus Ornithinicoccus. The sequence continues at coordinate 5,582 of JBBSKS010000030.1, forward strand.
ATCACCGACATTCTCGACACGGCCACCACGATGCACGAAGTGCAATACCGCGAGGTCAAGAAGTTGCCGACGTTGCGAGGTCGCACGATCATCAACTTCTTCTTCGAGGACTCCACTCGCACGCGGAGTTCTTTTGAGCTCGCGGGCAAGTGGATGTCGGCCGACACCATCAACCTCACCGGCAAGGGCACCTCGGTCTCCAAGGGCGAGAGCCTGCGAGACACCGTCAAAACCATCGACTCCATGGGGGTCGACATGATGATCATTCGGCACATGGCCTCGGGCGCCCCCGCTCAAATTGCGCAGTGGACCAACTGCTCGATCGTCAACGCAGGCGACGGCACGCACGAGCATCCGAGCCAGGCCCTGTTGGACGCCTACACGATGCGCAATCGACTGGGGGACCTAGAGGGCAAACACATAGCCCTGGTCGGGGACCTCACTCAGTCCCGAGTGCTGCGTTCTAACCTGATCTGCCTGCGCACCCTCGGGGCCAAGGTCACGCTGGTCGCCCCGCCCACTCTGATGCCCAGCGGCATCGGCCCGTGGTCGGACACAGACGGGTTCACCACCTCATACGACCTGGACGATGTGCTGCCCGAAGTGGACGCGGTGATGATGCTGCGCGTGCAGCGAGAGCGCATGAGCGGCGGGTTCTTCCCCACGGCTCGGGAGTATGCGGTGACGTACGGTCTGACCAAGGCTCGCTTGGCTGCCTTGCCCGAGCACGCGGTCATCTGCCACCCGGGCCCGATGAACCGTGGCCTGGAGATCAGCGGCGATGCGGCCGACGCCGCCCAGTCGCTGGTCCTAGAGCAAGTCTCGGCGGGAGTCGCCGTGCGCATGTCAATCCTGTACCACCTGCTCTCTGGAGAGGGGATGCCTGCATGAGCGCCACCTTGCTCATCACCGGTGCTGATGTTGCTGGATCGGGGCCTGCTGATCTCCTCATTTCCGAGGGCATCATCGTCGCGACCGGTCTCGACGCCGCCGCGCAAGCACCTGTTGGGGTGTCCCGCCTTGATGCTGACGGGCTTATCGCCCTTCCCGGCTTGGTCGACCTGCATACCCACCTGCGCGAGCCTGGCCGCGAGGACAGCGAAACGATCGAATCCGGCAGCCGGGCTGCGGCCCTGGGTGGGTTCACAGCGGTCTTCGCGATGGCCAACACCTCGCCGGTGACCGACACCGCCGAGGCTGCCGAGCGCGTATTCGACCTCGGTCGGCGCGCCGGGTATGTCGACGTGTTCCCGGTTGGCGCCGTGACCAAACACCTGGCTGGCGAAGAACTTGCAGAGCTGGGACTGATGGCCCGCTCACGCGCCGGCGTCCGCGTCTTTTCGGACGACGGCAAGTGCGTCCACAACGCCCGGCTCATGCGGCGGGCCTTGGAGTATGTGAAGTCTTTCGATGGCGTGGTCTCCCAGCACGCGCAAGACCCCACGCTGGCTGACTCTGGTGCGTGCGCACACGAGGGTGAGTTATCCGGGCGCCTCGGGCTGCAAGGCTGGCCGGGAGTTGCCGAGGAATCGATCGTGGCCCGCGACGTCATGCTCGCCCGCCACACCGGCTCCCGGGTGCACATCGCCCACGTCTCCACAGCGGGCAGTGTCGAGGTCATCCGGTGGGCTAAGGCGCAGGGCATCAACGTCACCGCCGAGGTCACTCCGCATCACTTGATGCTCACGGCGGATTTGCTCGCGACCTATGACCCCGTCTTTAAGGTCAACCCGCCACTGCGGCCAGCTTCTGACGTGGCGGCCCTGCGCGAGGCCCTTGCCGACGGCACGATCGACATCGTCGCCACCGACCACGCGCCGCACGTGCGGGCCGACAAGGAGCACGCCTTCGGTGACGCTGCTTTCGGCATGTTGGGTCTTGAGCAAGCTCTCTCGGTCGTCAGCACGGCAATGGTCGCCACTGGCGCGATGACCTGGGCCGACGTCGCTCGCGTCATGTCCACTGCTCCTGCGCACATCGCGCGCCTCAGCGGCCACGGCCACGCCCTAGCGGCCGGAGCCCCAGCCAACGTAACGTTGGTCGATCCGACCCGGGAAGTCATCGTTGATGCTGACCAGTCCCAGTCCCTATCCCGTAACAATCCGTGGCACGGCCGATCGCTGACGGGCACGGTGCACCTCAGCATGCTCCGCGGCCACGTCACTGCGCGTGAAGGTCTTGTCTGGGGAGGAGAAGCATGAGCGCCATACCCACCACTCCACGCGTACTGGCAATCCTGGTACTTGAAGACGGCCGGACTTTCGTCGGTCGCTCCTACGGCAAAATCGGCATCACCATTGGTGAGGCCGTCTTCAGCACCGGCATGACCGGCTACCAAGAGACCCTGACCGACCCGAGTTATCACCGTCAGGTCGTCGTGATGACCGCGCCGCACATCGGCAACACCGGAGTAAATCCGGCCGACATGGAGAGCCTGCGCATCTGGGTGGCGGGCTTTGTCGTGCGAGACCCGGCGATCCGCCCCTCCAACTGGCGCTCCCAAGGCGACCTGGAGGAAGCTCTCGTCGACCATGACGTCGTCGGGATCTGCGAACTCGACACCCGCGCCCTGACCCGACACCTCCGCGACCGTGGCGCCATGCGAGTCGGCATCTTCTCCGGCGATGACGCCGAAGAGTCGCCTCAGCGTCTGCTGCGCATGGTCCAGGAGGCGCCAGTGATGGCAGGGTCGGCGCTGGCCGCAGAGGTCTCGACCCGCGAGACGTATGTCGTCCCAGCATCGGGGGAGGACGGCCGCCGGTTCACCGTCGCGGCCCTCGACCTCGGCATCAAGGGCATGACGCCGGCGCTGTTGGCCAAGCGAGGCATTGACGTGCACGTCATGCCTTCGACCAGCACGTTTGCGGACGTGGCAGCGATCAAGCCGGACGGCGTGTTCTTCTCCAACGGGCCCGGCGACCCGGCCACCGCCGACGCAGAGGTCGAGTTGTTGCGCCAGGTGTTGGACGCGCGAATTCCGTTCTTTGGCATCTGCTTCGGCAACCAACTGCTCGCTCGAGCCTTGGGCTTGTCCACCTACAAGTTGGCCTTCGGCCACCGCGGCATCAACCAGCCGGTGATCGACCGTGTCACTGGCAAGGTCGAGGTCACCAGTCACAACCACGGTTTCGCGGTGAAGTGGCCAGATGACTTGGATATTGCCCAAGACGCAGAGACCCCCTACGGCCCGGTCAGCGTGTCGCACCTAGCGCTGAACGACCAGGTCGTCGAGGGGCTGCAGTGCCGCGATGTGCCGGCCTTCTCGGTGCAATACCACCCCGAGGCCGCCGCCGGGCCGCGCGACGCGGCATACCTTTTCGATCGATTCTTAGACGTGCTGGACGCCAACCAGGGAGACGCCCATGCCTAAACGCGACGACATCAAGAGTGTCTTGGTGATCGGCTCCGGCCCGATCGTGATCGGCCAGGCCGCTGAGTTCGACTACTCCGGCACCCAGGCCTGCCGCGTCTTGCGCGCCGAGGGCATCCGGGTCATTTTGGTCAACTCAAACCCTGCGACGATCATGACTGACCCGGAGGTGGCCGACGCGACCTACATCGAGCCCATCACCCCCGACATCGTTGAGACCATCATCGCCAAGGAGCGCCCCGACGCAGTGCTCGCCACCCTGGGCGGTCAGACCGCGCTAAACACGGCCATCGCCCTCGAAGCTTCGGGGGCTTTGGAAAAGTACGGCTGCCCGCTGATTGGTGCCAACACCAAGGCCATCCAGCTTGGCGAGGACCGTCAGCTCTTCAAGGGTGTCGTCGAGCGCTGCGGCGCTGAGTCGGCCCGCAGTACCATCTGTCACACCATGGACGAGGTGATAGCCGCCGCCGAAGACCTCGGATACCCCGTGGTCGTGCGGCCTAGTTTCACCATGGGCGGGCTGGGGTCCGGATTCGGGTATGACGAGGTGTCATTGCGCCAGATCGCCAGCGCAGGCCTGCAGGACAGCCCCACCACCGAGGTGCTCCTCGAGGAGTCGATCATCGGGTGGAAGGAGTACGAGCTCGAGGTCATGCGCGACCAAGCCGACAACGTCGTGGTCGTCTGCTCGATCGAGAACTTCGATCCGATGGGCGTGCACACCGGCGACTCGATCACCGTCGCCCCGGCGATGACCCTGACCGACGTCGAATACCAGAACTTGCGGGACATCGGCATCGCGATCATCCGCGAGGTCGGGGTCGACACCGGCGGCTGCAATATCCAGTTCGCCGTCAACCCGGCCGACGGTCGCATCATCGTGATCGAGATGAACCCGCGGGTCTCACGCTCCTCTGCGCTGGCTTCGAAAGCGACGGGTTTCCCGATCGCCAAGATCGCCGCCAAGATGGCGCTCGGCTACACCCTGGATGAGGTGCCCAACGACATCACCGGGGCCACTCCGGCTAGCTTCGAGCCGACGCTGGACTACGTGGTCGTCAAGGTGCCGAGATTCGCGTTCGAGAAGTTCCCGGCGGCCGACCCGACCCTGAGCACCACCATGAAGTCGGTCGGTGAGGCCATGTCGATCGGTCGCAACTTCGCCGAGGCCCTTAATAAGGCCCTGCGGTCGACCGAGCAGAAGGGCTCGTCGTTCCACTGGCGACGCGGCGAGACCCCTGCCCCGGAGCAGGCCCGTGCGCTCATCGAGCAGGCCAAGGTGCCCACCGACGGCCGGATCGTGCTGGTGCAACAGGCGATGCGTGGCGGGATTACTGTCGAGGAGGCCCACGAGGCCACGGGGATCGACCCATGGTTCTTGGACCAAATGGAACTCATCAACACCGTCGCCGAGCAGGTGCGGGTCGCGGCTCACGACGGGCCGTCGCGGTTGCAGCCAGACCTGCTGCGCGCCGCGAAGCGAATTGGCCTCTCGGACGCACAGATCGCCGAAATCACCGACATGCCCGAAGCCGTGGTGCGCGGTGTGCGCCATGCCCTGGGGGTACGCCCGATCTACAAGACCGTCGACACGTGTGCGGGGGAGTTCGTGGCCCTGACGCCCTACCACTACTCCAGCTATGACCAAGAGACTGAGGTAGCCCCTCGGGAGCGCCCGGCGGTGCTCATCTTGGGCTCGGGTCCGAACCGGATCGGCCAAGGCATCGAGTTCGATTACTCGTGTGTCCACGCGTCCATGGCGTTGCGCGAGGTCGGCTTTGACACCGTGATGATCAACTGCAACCCCGAGACCGTGTCCACCGACTACGACACCTCCAGCCGCTTGTACTTTGAGCCACTGACCTTGGAGGACGTGCTAGAGGTCGTGCACGCCGAGCGTCAGGCCGGACCCATCGCTGGGGTCATCGTGCAACTGGGCGGGCAAACGCCGCTCGGGTTGGCGGCCGCGCTGAAGGCTGAGGGGGTGCCGATTGTGGGCACCTCGCCGGAGTCCATTCATCTGGCTGAGGACCGCGGCGCATTCGGCCGAGTCCTCGCCGAGACGGGCCTGACCGCGCCCCGGCACGGCCTCGCATACACCGTGGCTGAAGCGTTAGATGTCGCTCACACCATCGGGTATCCGGTGCTCGTGCGTCCCTCCTACGTGCTCGGCGGTCGCGGCATGGAGATCGTGTACGACGACGCGTCGCTGGAGCAGTACGTCTCCCGCGCTACGCAGGCCTCCTCCGAGCACCCCGTGCTGGTGGACCGGTTCCTGGATGAGGCCGTCGAGATCGACGTGGACGGCCTGTATGACGGCCACGACCTCTACCTTGGCGGGATCATGGAGCACATCGAGGAGGCCGGTATCCACTCCGGCGACTCCGCGTGTGTGCTGCCGCCCATCACGCTTGGGCGTGAAGAGATGCGTGCGGTCCGGGAGGCCACCCGCCTGCTCGCCGAGGCCATCGGAGTGCGCGGCCTGATTAACGTCCAGTTCGCTCTGGCCCAAGACGTGCTCTACGTGTTGGAAGCCAACCCACGCGCCAGTCGCACCGTGCCGTTCGTCGCCAAGGCCACCGGTGTCGCCCTGGCGCGTGCCGCGGCCCGGGTGATGCTCGGTGCCACCATCGAAGACTTAAAGGTCGAAGGCATGCTGCCGCGCGATATCGATGGCGGCATGCTGCCCCCGGACGCGCCCGTCAGTGTCAAAGAGGCGATTTTGCCGTTTCGACGGTTTCGCACGCAGACCGGTCAAGCCATCGACTCGATCCTGGGCCCGGAAATGCGTTCTACGGGTGAAGTCATGGGCATCGACGCCGACTTCGGCACCGCCTTCGCGAAGTCGCAACTGCGGGCCGGGTCCTCCCTACCAACTGAGGGCATCGTCTTCGTGTCGGTGGCCAACCGGGACAAACGCTCAATGATCTTCCCGATCAAAAGGCTCGTCGACCTCGGATTCCACGTTATCGCGACGGCAGGCACCGCCGACGTGCTGCGCCGCAACGGCATCACGTCGGCGGTGGTGCGCAAGCACAGCGAAGGTGTGGGCCCCAACGGGGAGCCGACGATCGTGGACCTCATAACCTCCGGGGAGGTGGCCATGGTGGTCAATACGCCCTCTGGTCGGGATGCACGGGCTGACGGTTACGCGATCCGGGCCGCGACGACAAGCATGGATCGGCCCATCATCACCACCGTGCAGCAGTTAGGTGCGGCCGTGTTGGGTATCGAAGCGATGGGTGCGGGCCCGATGAAGGTGGCTTCCTTGCAGGAGCACACGGCTCGGCTCGACCTGTTCAACCACGCCGGGTGAACGCAGTGGACGACGCCGCGCACGATGCGCTCACGCGGGCGCGGCGACCCTTTGGAGTCCGGATGCAGGCAGCGATGATCGAGTTCGGCCCGCTCTGCGTAGGGATCGATCCGCACCCTGGTCTGCTGGCCGAGGCCGGTCTGCCGGACTCGGCGGCGGGACTCGAGCGCTTCTGCCAGACCATTGTGGAGGCGGTCGGCGGTCAGGTCGCCGCGATCAAACCCCAGTCGGCCTTTTTCGAGAGGCACGGCTCGGCCGGAATTGCGGTCCTGGAACGAGTGCTCGCAGAGTGTGCGGCAGCAGGGACCATCTCGATCTTGGACGTTAAACGCGGAGATATCGGGTCGACCATGACGGCCTATGCGCAGGCTTACCTGCTCGATGGTGCGCCGCTGGCTGCCGACGCGATCACCCTCAGTCCCTATCTGGGATACGAGGCCCTACGACCTGGTATCGATCTGGCCCGAGCGAACGGTCGCGGTGTTTTCGTGCTGGCGTTGACCTCTAACCCAGAGGGTGCCTCGGTGCAGCGCCAAGGAGACCCGAGTGTGGCCGCGCAGATGATCGAGCACGTCGGCAGCGACAACGCGCAGTCTCTGAACGACACCTGCGCCGCCGAAGGGGCGTCGACTCCAGGCGATGTCGGGTTGGTCATTGGGGCGACCCGAGCCGATGTGCTCAGTGAACTGAACGTGGCTGAGTCACTGCGGGCCTCGCGCGCCATCGTGTTGGCACCGGGAGTTGGCGCCCAGGGGGCGACCCCGTCTGACGTGGCGGCCGCTTTTGCTGGCCATAGGTCATACGTTGTGGCGCCGGTCAGTCGCGGGGTGCTCACCGGTGGCCTCTCGGTGGCGGCAATTCGTTCTGCCAGCGTGAGTCTCGGCTCGGCTCTGGGCGAGGCGCTGCGGTGAAGCACCCATCCGGCGGGTGTCATGCGTCGAATCACCACGACGAGGACACGGGAGTGTGTCGATGCTGACCTGTTTGTCGCGAGTGTGGGCTTGGCAGGAGCGTGTGCAGTCGCTAGGTTCGCACGAGGGCTTGTCGCTGCGGCGGGCTTCGCCAGCAACGGCGAGGCCGCAACGCCTTGCGGTGGGTCGCGACGCATGCTGCCCGAGCACGACAGAAATGAAGGAGATAGATGGTGGCACTACCTCAGTTGACGGCAGAACAACGGGCGGACGCACTAGCGAAGGCGGCGCATGCGCGCCGCGAGCGCGCTGCGGTCAAGAACCGGCTCAAGAATTCGCAGGGTTCACTGGCGGGTGTGATCGCGCGGGGGCGCGAGGACGACGTGGTGGGCAAAATGAAGGTCTCGGCGCTTTTGGAGTCGATGCCGGGGGTAGGTCGTGTGCGCGCTGCCGCGATGATGGAAGAGATTGGAATTTCGCCGAGCCGTCGGGTTCGCGGCTTGGGGGCAAAGCAGGCCGAGAAGCTGCTCGCTCGCTTCAATCAGAGTTAGCAGTTGGGTGGATGACGACCGGGCGCGGGGGGCGTTGATGAGTTCCTACCCATCACGACTGGTCGTCCTGGCCGGCCCAACCGCCGTCGGCAAGGGGACAGTGGCCGAGCATATTCGTGCCACGCATCCGCACGTGTGGGTGTCGGTGTCGGCAACAACGCGCCCCGCACGGCCTGGGGAAAAGGACGGAACGCACTACCACTTCGTCGACGACGCCGAATTTGCCCGTATGCAGGAGGCTGGCGAGCTGTTGGAGTGGGCGGTGGTGCACGGTCGTGCTAAGTACGGCACGCCACTGAATCCTGTTCGTGAGACTCTCAGCGAGGGTCGCCCGGCGCTCCTGGAAATTGACCTGCAGGGGGCTCGCCAGGTGCGCAAGTCGATGCCTGAGGCCCTGTTCGTCTTCTTGGCGCCGCCATCGTGGGACGAGTTAGTCCAGCGACTGGTCGGTCGAGGCACCGAATCGCTGGCCGAACGGGAAGTGAGATTGCAGACTGCTCGCGGAGAGTTAGCAGCCGCGAAGGAGTTCGACGTCACCATCATTAACGATGATGTTCATCGCGCGAGCGAAGAACTCGTATCATTGATGACGGATCCAATGACCAGCACGACCAACAGAGGGACACCCATTCCGTGATCGGCACAGTTGCGCACCCCGACGGCATCACCAACCCGGCCATTGACAGCCTCCTCGAAAAGGCTGACAGCAAGTACACGCTCGTTATTTACGCGGCGAAGCGTGCCCGTCAGATCAACGCCTACTACTCGCAGTTGAGCGAGGGCCTCCTGGAGTACGTCGGCCCCTTGGTCGACGCTGAGCAGACCGACAAGCCCCTGTCGATCGCCTTGCACGAAATCGACCAGCGCAAACTGGCCACGACCAAGCCCGAGTAGAGCGACGAGAAGCACCCGCCCATGCACATTGTGTTGGGCGTTGCCGGTGGCATAGCCGCCTACAAGTCGTGCGCCTTGCTCCGTCTCTTCATGGCCGACGGTCACGACGTTCGGGTTGTGCCCACCGAGGCTGCCTTGCGATTTGTCGGCGAGTCCACCTGGGCTGCCCTGTCGGGTCATCCGGTCTCCGCTGCGGTGTGGGACGACGTGCACGATGTGCCGCACGTCCGGATCGGCCAAAGTGCTGACCTGGTTGTGGTTGCACCCGCCACGGCCGACGTCGTGGCGAAAGCCGCGCATGGGCTGGCTGATGACCTCCTGACTAACGTGTTGCTCACGGCTCGGTGCCCGGTCTTGCTCGCGCCGGCGATGCATTCCGAAATGTGGACTCACCCGGCGACCGTGGCCAACGTGGCGGTCCTGCGCGAGCGCGGCGTACGTGTCCTTGATCCGGCAGTGGGGCGCCTGACCGGTGCCGATAGCGGGCCGGGGCGCTTGCCTGAACCCGAAGACATCCACACCGCTGCGTTAGCGCTGTTGAGCCCACTCGATGCCGTTGCCTCGGACATGACAGCGGGCCAGGAGCACGACATGAGTGGACTAAGCGTCGTGGTCACCGCTGGGGGCACACGGGAGCCTTTGGACCCGGTGCGTTTCATCGGCAACCGGTCTTCCGGCAAGCAGGGCTATGCGTTAGCCGAGGTCGCAGCTGAGCGGGGTGCAGAAGTGCTGTTGATTGCTGCTAACACGACGTTGGCGACGCCACCAGGAGTGATGCTCCAGAGCGTCGAAACCACCGAGCAGTTGGCAGCGGCAGTGCACGCAGCGGCCAAGCGTCCCTCGTGCGACGCCGTGGTGATGGCCGCAGCGGTGGCCGACTACAGTCCGGCGCAGGTGGCAATTGCAAAGATGAAGAAGGACCCCACGAACGACGACGGTTTGCGCATCGAGTTGGTGCGCAATCCCGACATTCTCGCTGCGCTCGTACGCCGCAGAGGTGCTGCTGCACAACCCATGCTGATCGGCTTCGCTGCAGAAACGGGCGACGACGACGGTGACGTGCTCGCCCACGCCACCGCAAAGTTGGCCCGCAAGGGCTGCGACCTTCTGGTCGCCAATGACGTTTCGGGTGGTGCGACCTTCGGCGCCGACGAGAGCACGATTCACGTGCTCGAAGCAGGCAGTGACGTCGTGCGCAGCGTGGGTCCGGTCAGCAAGGCCGCGACCGCCACCGCCATCTGGGACGCGGTGCTGGAACGCCTGTGATGCTGGCCGACCATTGCCGGTTAAACTCGCCGTTCACCAGCCAGCAGCCGCTGCACCCAAGGAGATTCTGTGCCCCGTCTATTTACCTCTGAGTCCGTCACCGAAGGCCACCCGGACAAGATTTGTGATCAGATCAGCGACGGCATACTCGACGAGATCTTGCGGCAAGACCCCCAGTCGCGGGTAGCGGTCGAGACCATGGTTACCACCGGTTTAGTGCACGTGGCCGGCGAGGTGCGCACCTCGGGGTATGCAGAAATTCCGCGCATCGTGCGCGAGACCATCTTGGGGATCGGCTACGACAACTCGCACAAGGGGTTCGATGGCCGCACCTGTGGAGTGGAGGTCTCGATCGGGGAGCAGTCGAGTGACATCGCCCTAGGAGTCGACACGGCATACGAGCATCGAAACGGCGCCACTGAGGATGCACGAAGTGCGCTCGGTGCGGGTGATCAAGGTCTGATGTTCGGCTACGCGTGCGAAGACACGCCAGAGTTGATGCCGCTGCCGATCTTCATGGCGCATCGCTTGGCTGAGCAACTCTCGGCGGTGCGCAAAACGGCCGAGTTGGACTATTTGCGCCCCGACGGCAAAACCCAGGTCACTATTGAGTACGCGGGCGATAGAGCAGTGCGCCTGGACACCGTCGTGTTGTCGACGCAGCATGCCGAAGGGATATCCCTGGAGGGGCAGTTGGGTCCAGATATCCGTGCCCGCGTCATCGCGCCCGTGCTGCAGTATTGCCACGACGTCGGTGTGCGTATCGACACCACGAATTTCCGAGTGCTCGTCAACCCGACGGGGAACTTCGTGGTGGGTGGGCCGATGGGCGACGCTGGGCTCACCGGTCGCAAGATCATCGTCGACACCTATGGCGGCATGGCGCGCCACGGCGGGGGAGCCTTCTCTGGCAAGGACCCCAGCAAAGTTGATCGCTCTGCTGCGTATGCCGTGCGCTGGGTGGCCAAAAACGTCGTCGCGGCGAATCTGGCCAAGCGCTGCGAAATCCAGGTGGCCTACGCCATCGGCACCGCGCAGCCAGTCGGGTTGTACGTCGAGACCTTCGGCACCGAAACGGTGCCCACCGAGGCGATCGAGCGTGCCATCACTTCGGTGTTCGACCTGCGCCCCGCGGCGCTCATCGAAGAGCTGGACCTGCTGCGGCCGATCTATCAGGCGACCGCTGCCTACGGTCACTTCGGTCGACGCAGCGCCGAAGGAGTGGACAACGGATTCACCTGGGAGCAGACCAACCGGGTGGAAGCGTTGCAATCGGCGCTGTGATGTCGGGGCATGTCAGCCCTATCGCGTAGAAACATGGCATGAGCGAACACGACACCGACCAGTTGGCCTTGGTGCCTGCTGATGTGGTGTCTGCTCCTGGGCGAGGCCGTTCGGCTACATCTCGCACAGCAGCCCGCGCGGGCTCGCCTGCCCTGGCCGGGCACCTGCCGGTGGCCAAGGTGGTTATTGACACGGGGTTGGCTCACCTTGACCGTCCGTTCGAGTATTCGGTTGCCGCGGTCGACGAAGGTGCGGCCGTGCCGGGGGTGCGGGTGCGGGTGCGCTTCGCGGGGCGCGACCACGACGGCTTCGTGGTGGCACGCACCGCGACGTCGGAGCACCCGGGGGCGCTGACTCCCCTTCGGCGGGTGGTCAGCGATGAGGTCGTGCTGACCCCCCACATCCTTCGGGTATGCCGCCACGTGGCCGACTACTACGCCGGATCGCTGGCCGACATGCTCCGCCTCGCGGTCCCGCCACGGCACGCAGCCGCGGAGAAGGCTGCCGCCGAGGCTGTTGGCCCCTCAGCAGCGCCGGAGGGCGACAAGGCGCGGAATAGCGCGTGGTCGGCATACCCAGCTGGTCGCGCGCTGCTCACACGACTCGAAGGGGGTCAGTCGCCAGCGGCTGCGCTCTTGGCGTTGCCCGCCCAGCCGCCGAGTCGCGACTGGCCCCTAGCCCTGGCTCAGGCAGCCGCTGCGACGCGGCGCTCAGGTCGCGGCAGTGTGCTGGTGGTGCCCGACCATCGTGACCTCGACCGAGTCAGCGCTGCTCTCGACGCCCTGCTTGGGCCGGGCCAGCACGCGCGCCTCAGTGCTGATCAGGGACCCTCGGCGCGCTACTCCTCTTGGCTATCGGTGCTGCGGGGCCAGCACGACATCGTGGTCGGCACCCGCGCCGCGGCGTACGCTCCCATGACCTCGCCGGGGCTTTTTGCGCTGTGGGACGACGGAGACGACGTTCTGCGCGAGCTACGCAGTCCCTATCCGCATATCCGTGAGGTGCTGCGCCTACGCGCCGCCGATGCGCAGGCTGCCCTACTCACGGCGGGATTCGTGCGCAGTGCGCCGGTCGCTGCCTGGGTGAGCGCGGGACACATGCGTAGCGTGCACTCCACGACCGCGACCGTGCGACACGAAATGCCGCGCGTGGCCGTGGCAGGAGAGGGCCACGAAGGAGCGCATGATGCAGCCGCCGCGACTGCTCGGCTCCCATCGCTAGCCTGGCGTGCCATCTCTGTTGGGGTGAAGACCGGGCCGGTCCTCATTCAGGTGCCCCGCCGGGGCAACATCCTCGGCCTCAGCTGCGGCCGGTGCCGTCACCGCATCGAATGCGGGGCGTGTCACGGTCCGACCACCAGCGCAGATGAGGTGACCGAGCCCACCTGTCAATGGTGCGGCAAGCCCGTGCCGGTAGCTCCGTGTCCACAGTGCGGATCTTCGGAGCGTCGCGGCGCGGTGCGCGGCGAACAACGCACCGCCTACGAGATTGGTCGAGCGTTCCCCGGGGTGAAGGTGCACACGGCTAAGGCCGGGCAACTCCTGCCCCGCGTCAACGCGGAGCCTTCAATCGTGGTGGCCACACCCGGTGCCGAACCTGTTGCCGAGGGGGGATACACCGCTACGGTCCTTTTGGACGGGTGGGCGCTGCTGGACCGAGCAGGTTTGGACAGTTCGATCGAGGCGCTGCGACGGTGGTCTGCTGCGGCGGCCCTGACCCGATCGGGCGCCGCGGGCGGA
>JBBSKS010000031.1:0-18220 GCA_038256095.1 Actinomycetales bacterium
CCGTGGTCAAACGCCCACACGCGCCCTTGCGCGTCGACCGCAATGTGGGCGGCCTTGCGATCGGCGTTGTTGAGCACGACGTCGAGCACGGCCAGCGACGCCAGGGTCTTGTCGTCGCGGTGGACCACACTCAGGGGCTGCCCACGCTGGTCCTCGGCCTCTAGGACGCTGAGCCATCCCTGGGGCAGGGCACCGGCGGTGATGACGTCCATCAGTCCCGAGGCCGGCAGCGCGGCGATGTCGTCCGGCACGTCCTGCCAGATTTGCACGGACCCAATACCCAGGGGACCGTCGCGCAGGATCGTCTGCGGCACCAGACCCCACCCGCCGAGTTCGCTGATGACGTATGCCGCAACCTCGCGATACGCCAGGGTGCGGTTAGGGAAGTCGGGCAGGGGCCGTTCGCCCTCGATGGGCTTGTAGACCGCGCGGTGCTGCGACGGCTCGTTGTCCACGATGAACTGGACTCGCAGCGTCACGTTGGAGGCTTCGGTCAGCGCGCCCTCAATGTGCATCGGCGCAGACTCAATGTCGACGTCAGCGAGGCTCACCGCCGATAACCGTTGGCCCTTGGGCAGATGTGGCCGCTGGGGTCCAACGGGCCGCTACAGAAGGGGCAGTTCGGCCGACCACCGGTCATCGATTCTTCGCACCGAGCGGCGAATCCACGCGCCATACCGACCGGCAAAGCCACACGGATGCCCTGGAGGCCGATGGGGTCTGCGCTATCGGGCTCCGCGTGCTCGTCAGTGTCCTCATCCGGGGGCTCACGGTCACTGGCTTCGATGTTGACGCGCCGGGAGTTCTCGTCCCATGCCATGGTCAGTTGACGTGCCCGGAAGTCCTCTTCGATGGGAGTCTGCAACGGTGCGCGATCGTGCATGATCGCCTCGTCGGGGTGATCCGCAACGGCGCCCGCCATTTCGTTGAGGAGCTCGGTCAGGCTGTCGCCGAGGAGACGGACCTGCTCTTTCTCCAGTGACACCGTCATCACCTGCGCCCCCTTGACGGCCTGCACGAAGAACGTGCGCTGTCCGGCGGGCCCGACTGAATCGGCAACAAAGCGATCCGGGGGGTCAAAATCGATCACAGGCATTGCATCAGCCTATCCGCCGCCGCTGATCACGGATGTCCCGCTCCCCCACCAACCTGGCTTTCTTCGGAGCCGGCCTCGGATGCCGCTTTAGCTTGACCGGCGAGATCAATGGGTTCGGAGCCGCTGTCGTTGGTGCGCAGCAGGAAGGGCGAAGCGCTGGTGTATCGGATGATGCTCAACGATGCCGGGTCGGCGACGATGCGCTGGAAGTTGTCCAACGTGGTGCCCGCAGCGTCGGCCAGGATCGACTTAATGACGTCGCCGTGGCTAACCGCGAGCCAGATCGCGCCGGGGCCATGCTCGGCCTCGATGGCGGTGTCGAAAGCGCGGATGGCTGCGACCGCCCGCTCTTGCATATGCGTCATCGACTCAGACTTAAAGGTGTCGCTGCTCGGAAAGTGAACGGTGCTCGGGGACTTCTGGACGTCCTTCCAGAGAGGCTCTTTGGCCAGTTCCTTTAGCGGGCGCCCCGTCCACGAGCCGTATCGGCACTCCCCGATATTGTCTTCGGTGGTGACCTCCGGTGGGGACATGAGGCCGGACAAGGCGATCGCGGCGGTCTCTTGGCACCGCTGCAGGGGGCTGACCAGGGCTCCCACGATCGGCACCCCGGCAAGCCTTGTGGACACCCGCTGTGCCTGCTCTCGACCTGTGTCGTCCAGACCCAAGCCGGGGGTCCAACCGGCGAGGACACCTTCGGCATTGGCCTGGGTGCGCCCATGACGAAGCAACAACATGATGGCCATCGAGTACGTCCTTTGGTGAAGTCAGGCACACGAGTAGGTCAGTGAGGCGGGTGGATTCTTGAGGCTAGTGAATGCGTGCGGCTGCCTCGACGGCGGCCTCCAGCGACTCCATTCTTGCTCCCAGGTCAGTTCCCCATGGCGCCAGGGTCAACGTGGTCACTCCGGCGTCGGCATACCGCTGCATGCGCTCTTGCAAACGCGCCGGGGGGCCGATGAGGGACGTGTCGTCCACGAACTGGGTCGGCACCGCGGCGGCAGCCGCGCGCCACTGCTTGTCGAGATAGAGATCTTGAATTTCCTTGGCCTCCTCCGCATACCCCATGCGCCCCGCGAGTTGGTTGTAGAAGTTGTGTTCACGCGAGCCCATCCCGCCGACATACAACGCGGCGTAGGGGGCAACGGCCGCCGCACACCTCTCGAGGTCCTCCCCGACCACCACAGGGACAGTGGTGTCCATTTCAAACGCGGGAGCATCAGACTCGGTGGGCGTGCGGCGTGCTCGGCCTCGCTCGATCGCCTCGCGTTGTTCGTGCAGATAGTCGGGCGAGGAGAAGACCCCGAGCCATCCATCGCCGATCTCGCCAGCAAGCTCAAGGTTCTTGGGGCCGACGGCAGCAAGATAGATCGGCACTGAACGCCGGGGCTGAGGCGCAGACACGGTGAGCCGCAGGCTTTTGCCTGCACTGTCGGGAAGCGGCAACGTGAAGTGTTTGCCCTCGTGCGCGACCGGGCGACGGGCCAATCCCATCCGCACAATTTCGACGTACTCGCGGGTGCGGCCCAGCGGTGCGGCGAACGGCACCCCGTGCCACCCCTCAGACACCTGAGGCCCGCTGACACCCAGCCCTAGACGAAACCGCCCACCGGACAAGCTGTCCAGACTGGCGGCAGTCATGGTGGTCATGGCCGGGGTGCGACCGGGGATCTGGAAGACCCCGGCACCGAGGTTGATGCGCGTGGTGCGTGCGCCAATCCAGGCCAGGACGGTGGCGGCGTCTGGGCCGTAGGCCTCTGAGACCCAGACCACGTCGACCCCGAGGGCTTCAGCCCTGAGGGCTAGGGCCAGGTTGTCGTCGTCGCGGCCCCCGCCTTGCCCCCAAAAGCCGCAGCTCAGGCCTAACTTCATGAGTTCGCTGGGTGCGACGACCTGTCGTCTGCGTCCAAGTTGTCTACGTCGACTCCGTCATGGTCTTCGGGGTCTAAATCATCTTCGTCGTAGTCATCGTCGTCTCGATCATCGTCGTCGTCCTCGCGGTAGACGTCGAGCGGGGTGACCTCGCCGTAGACCTCCAACAAGGCGTCGTCGTAGTCGACGAAGGCGTTGGCGATCCGCTGGTAGGCGGCGATGAGTTTGGGGTCATCCTTGTCCGGGCTGTCGGCTGCCATAGCCAGGTGGCTCTCGAGGGCTGCCACCAAGTCTCGTAACGCCGCGCGCGGGTTGGAAGTCATACACCAGACCGTATCTTGGATCGCGCGTTTCCGGCACCGATATTTCTGGCCAGCGCTCTTCGCTGGACATGGGCCAGCCGATATCGCACGATCGTCCTGCCATGGTTGAGTACGAATACCGCACGGTGACCTTCACCCGCGACGACAGCCGCTCTTTTGTGCGTGCTGTGTTGACCGAGCAAGCCGAGCATGGGCACTGGGAGTTGCACCGGGTCCGCGTCTACTTCGGTGGCAAGCGGCTCGCCTCGATGCGCCGCAAAATCATCCGTGTGCAGCGCACCGCCTGAACTGATTGCCGTCACTGTCGGCAACAGTGTCAGTCGTGAGCCAAACGTCCCACCGACAGGCCCGCCGACTTCATCAGACCCGCAGGTATTTCGAAGGTTGGCTCAGTGGGGCTCGCGGTCAGCAGTCGGCGATGAGTCGCTGGAGGACGCGGGTGCCGAACTCGAGCGCGTCGATCGGCACCCGTTCGTCGATCCCGTGGAACATCGACACGAAGTCGAGGTCTTCGGGAAGTCGCAGCGGAGCAAACCCGTAGCCGGTGATGCCGAGGCGTGACAGGTGCTTGTTGTCGGTGCCACCGGACAGGCAGTAGGGCAGCACGTGGGCTCCAGGATCCTCTTTGAGCAGCGCGTGCTTCATCGCATCGACCAGGTCTGCTTCGAACGGAGCCTCCAGGGCCACGTCCTTATGCACGATCTCTATGTCAACGAACTCTCCGGCCAGCCTGGTGATCGTGTCCATCAGGTCGTCACCGTGGCCGGGCAAGAAGCGGCAGTCCAGCGACGCGGTGGCCGTCTGCGGGATCACGTTGTGCTTGTAGCCCGAGTCCAACATCGTGAAGTTCGAGGTGTCGGCCAAAGTGGCCTCCACGAACGGCCGCGCCCCGCCCAGCATGGCCAAGAACTCCTCGGGGTCGTCACGGTCGAGTGACTTTCCGGTGATCCCGGCGACATCGTCGAAGAGTTGCCCGACCGAGGCGATGTAGGTCCGCGGCCAGTGGTGCGCGTTGATCCGGGAGATCGCTTCGGCCAAACGAACCACGGCGTTTTCGCTGTTCGGGACCGACCCGTGGCCTGCCCGACCGTGGGCGCGCAGGCGCAGCCACGCGATCCCCTTCTCCGCGGTTTGCAGCAGGTAGGCCCGCGTCGCAGCGCCCGTGGCGGCATCGGGGAGCGTGACGGAGAATCCGCCGACTTCGCTGATCGCCTCAGTGCAGCCTTCGAACCAGTCAGGGTGGTTTTGCACGACGTGGCCGGCCCCCTTGACTCCCCCGGCCTCCTCGTCAGCGAAGAAGGCCCACACAATGTCGCGCGGGGGCTTCTCACCACTACGTGAGAGCGCGCGCAGGTTGGCGAGCAACATGGCGTCCATGTCTTTCATATCGACGGCACCGCGCCCCCAGATGCAGCCGTCGCGCTCTTCGGCCCCAAACGGATCAACCTGCCAGTCGCTGGCCTGGGCCGGGACGACGTCGAGGTGGCCATGCAACACCAGGCCGGGGAGCGATGAGTCCCGACCTTCGGTGCGGACGACCACGCTGGCCCGGCCCTTTTCGGACTCCGTGATCTGCGGGTCCAGACCGACCTCGGTCAGCAAGCCCATGACGTATTCGGCGGCCGCACGCTCGCCCGGCCCTTCGGCGTCGCCGTAGTTGCTGGTGTCGATCTGGATCAACTCACGACAGATCTTCACGACCTCGTCGGCGGGCGAAGGGACTTGGGTGCTCTCAGAATCAGCCACGTATGCAGGCTATCCGCCCCTGCCGCACACGTCGCGGTCGACCAGCTCTGGCGGGTCGCACCACCCTCCAGCTGTCGCTTAGGTCAGGGACTCCTCGGTGAAGACGCGGTATCCCAGACCCGCCACATACCCATGTATCTCGCGGGTGTCCAGCACGCTGACGTAGTTGAGGATCTCCCGGCTCACCGTCTGTCCGGGCACCAGGATCGGAAAACCGGGCGGGTATGGCGTGACGAACGTTGCCGAGACCACGTCGCGCCCTGCGTCGAGCTTGGCCATGGCCTCCTCGCCACTGAGGTATTCACAGGTGCGGTCGTCGTACGCCATGAAGAAGGCCTCGCGCAGGTTGCCTTCGGGGGTGTCACCGTCGGGATCACCCCGAAAGCGCGGATGGAAACTCGAGAAGTCCGGCAGCTCCGGCTTGCCCTGCGCAGCCTCGATCTTGACCTTGTGGGAGCGCAGATCCATCGGCCCCATCCGGTCGACCTCGTCATCGATCTCTTGCGCGAGTTTGAGGAGCACTTCCACCAGGTAT
This sequence comes from Actinomycetales bacterium, assembly GCA_038256095.1. Lineage (GTDB taxonomy): Bacteria > Actinomycetota > Actinomycetes > Actinomycetales > Dermatophilaceae > Ornithinicoccus. The sequence continues at coordinate 5,573 of JBBSKS010000031.1, forward strand.
GCGACGGAACTGTTCGTGGTCCCGATGTTGGTCATAAACAAGACCGTGTTGCGCGAGGTTTTGTTGACCTGGATACCGTGCCGACGCATGAGGTATTCGTGCTTGAAGGTGTCGCCGTCGACCCCGGTGTTGGCGATACAGATGGTGACGCGACTCGGGTCGAGGACGAACTCGTCGTGCTCCCATCGCTCCCGCGTCAGCATGGTGGAGTCGGCGAGGTCGGGATTGTCCCGCCCAGACTGTCGGTACTGCTCGGGGATCAGGTCGGCCCCGGTCAGCACCCGGAACCACCGGCGCAGCAACGGGTGACTGGTGATCACGCGGCGCAGCATCTTTGCCGACTCGACCTGTTGTTGGACGAGTTTGAAGCCCTCGAGCTCGACCTGACGGCGCCCCACGTCCAGGGAGGCAAGGATTTGATAGTTCGGCGAGGTCGAGGTGTGCGTCATGTACGCCTCGCGGAACGCCTCCTCGTTGCGCGATCCGAACTGGTCGTCAAAGACGTGGATCATCGAGCCCTGCCGCAGCGCGGTGAGCGTCTTATGGGTCGACTGGGTCGCATACACCCGCAGTCGTGCCTGGTCGGGGTCGGGCAGCAATCTCACTCGCAGCCACGTCTCGTCATCGGCTCCCGCGAGCTCGGTTTGCTGAGCCTCAAAACGCTCTCGGTATGCCGGATCGCGGTAACGCTTCCGCAGGCGCCTGGCCGTGTTCATGGCGGTGCGACGGCGGTAGGTCGGGTGGAACGCAGCAAACGCGAACCACGCCTCGTCCCAGAGGAAAACGAGGTCCGGTTTGATCGCCAGGCACTCCTCCATGACGCGTTCGACGTCGGAGACGATGCCGTCGAAGGTGCAGTTGGTCAGCGCCAGCATTTTCACTTGATGCAGTCGGCCTGCGGCGCGGTAGGCCAGCAACTGGGACTTGATGGACTCCAGCGGCACCGCGCCATACATCGAGAATTCGTCGAGGGGGTAGGCGTCGAGGTAGTTCGTCTGGGCGCCGGCCAGCATCAGCGCGTAGTGGTGCGACTTGTGGCAGTCCCGGTCGACTAGGACGATGTCGCCGGGGGTCACGATGGACTGCGCGACGATCTTGTTGGCGGTCGAGGTGCCGTTGGTCACCAGGTAGGTGCGGTGCGACCCGAAGGCCCGAGAGGCCAGCTCTTGGGCCTTCTTGATCGGACCGATGGGGTCCAGCAGCGAGTCCAGCCCGCCCGAGGTTGAGGAGGTCTCGGCCATGAAGATGTTCATCCCGTAGAACTCGACCATGTCGCTGACCCACGGTGAGCCGACGATGGACTTGCCACGCGAAATGGGCAGCGCGTGGAAGACCCCGGTGGGTTCACGACTGTATTTGCGCAGGGCGCTGAAGAAGGGGGTCTGATAGCGCTCGCCTATGCCCCGCAGGATTGAGACGTGCAACTCCACCGGGTCTTGGCGCAAGAACACCCGACGGAAAGCCTGAAAGGCGTCGCTGGCGATGGCTTCGAGGGCCACGTGGCCGACGAGATACAGGTCGAGCTCTGGACGCAGCCCGTGGATGCTGGTGGTGAGCATCTCGATGCGCTCGGCGGCCGTCATACCGTCGAGATCGCGGTCCAGTGCGGGGACGAGATGAAGGATCGATGACAAGTCGAGCTGGTCCCGCAGCCGCGAACGCACTTCAAACGACGGCCGGATCAGCACGGCTTGGACGTTGGAGTTCACAGCGACCGCGATGAGGGCATCTTCCAAACTGGGCACGAAGACCAGCTCGTAATCGAAGGCGTCGTCGCGGTGTCGTTGGCGACCCAGTTGAGCCGCCAGCGACTCATCCGGCGTCATCCGGTCGGCGACGACCAAGACCTCAAAACTTGGCCGGGTCACCTCGCGAGATGAAGCGTCTTGCACGATGCTCTGCGCGAGAGACTGCGAGGCTTTGGCAAGTTGAAGAAAGTTGTGGTGGCGGACCAGGGTGCGCAACTCGTCGACCCGCGCCGAGCCAGGGTTAGCCCAGTAAGTCTCCAGGGGGGCGACCTGATCAAGCAACACACCAAACGCCGTGATGTCATCACGACTGACCGGTGATGACCGAGCGACCTCCGCTAGACGGCGTGAGGCGTCGGCGACTGATCCCCAGCCGTCGAGCCGCACGCGTCGGATGCTGTGTTGCGTGCCGGAGCCCTGGGTGGGGCTAGGAGTGTCGCCGGTCGATTCCGTTGTGGCCATGAGCGCTCCATCGCAAGAGTGTCCGGAGGGAGCGAGTGGCCCACCGGCGGCTGCGTAGCCACGGCCACCTTCGCAGGTCAAACCGTTCTAGCCAATACCCGACACGCCACGGCGCTTCGGCATACCAGCGGTGAAAAAAGTGTCCGGAGGGGGACTTGAACCCCCACGCCCATTAAGGGCACTAGCACCTCAAGCTAGCGCGTCTGCCATTCCGCCACCCGGACTCAGGTGACCCAGCGGATTACATCCACCGGGCAACGACGAGCAAGATTAGCACGCAGCGGCGGTGCAGAAGCCCCCTCAGGTTTCCGGGTCCACTCGCCAGTCCGGGGGCGGTGCCACCGCGAGCGCCGGGTCATCAATTCTGAACGATCGCACTGGCCCCGGCTTGGTCCGAGGCCCTTCAAAGCGCACGGTCACGACACCGGAGCCGCTGCCCCATACCCAGCCTGGTCCGTGCTCAGTGTGGGTGACGTCCTCGCCGGTCAGCCACTCGTGCGCCGTCGCTTCGTCGTAGGGAGCGGGCACTGGTTTGGCCGCGGCGTCGGCATCGGGCTGGGGCGCAGGTGCAGTTGAGGAGACGTCCTGGTGGTCAGCGGCCACCGGCCCACCGAGCCACGCCTGCCCCGCGAGGTCGAGCTCGCCTTGAGCGTGCGAGGTCAAGCCGCTGACCCCTACCCCTAAGAGCCTGAGGCCATCAGCCACGTCGATGGTGGCCAACAACCGCACGGCCTCACGGGTGATCACCGCCGGGTCGGCAGTCGCAAACGGCAGCGACCCCGAGCGCGTAACCGTGCGAAAGTCGTGCCACCGCGCCTTGATGGTGATGGTGCGCGCAAAGCCCATGCCTTCTCCTAGCCGGGCGGTCACCCGCGCCGCCAGATGCTCGACCTCAGCCGCCAATGCGGCCGGGTCGGCAATGTCGGTGGCGAAGGTTTCCTCGTTGGAGATGCTCTTGGCGGCGCGCCCGGTGCTGACCTCGCGGTCGTCCTGGGCCCGGGCCAGCGCATACAACCCGTGACCGTGGGCGTTCCCGAAGATCGAGAGCAGATCGGGCGCGGAGACCCGCGCCAGGTCGGCCACGGTCTCCACGCCAAACCCTCGCAGCGTTCGCGCGGTCGCTGGCCCCACCCCTGAGATGGCGCGCACCGGCATCGGGTTGAGGACGTCACGTTCAGTGCCGGGGGCGATCACGCTCACCCCGGCCGGTTTGTTGAGCTCACTGCCGATCTTGGCCATCATCTTGCTGCCGGCTAGGCCCACGGAGGCCGTCAGCCCACCGGTCACCTCGGTGATTTGCGCTAGCAGCGATGTCCCGAACTCTTCCGGCGTCATCGTCAGCAGTGGATTGCGCTCCCCCGCGCCCGCAAGATCCAGGAATGCCTCGTCCACCGATACCTGCTCGATCACCGGGGTGACCTCGCGCAGCACGTCCATCACGACTTCAGAGCTGATTCGGTATGCCGAGAATCGCCCCCTCAGGAACGCCGTCCCGGATGGGCAACGCCGGCGAGCCTCCGCCGTAGGCATGGCCGATCGGGCCCCGAATCGGCGCGCCTCATACGAAGCGGTAGCCACCACACCGCGTCCCCCGGTGCCCCCGACGACCACGGGCTTGCCTCGCAAAGAGGGCTTGTCGCGCTGCTCGACGGCAGCGAAGAAGGCGTCCAGATCAACGTGCACGATGCTGGCGTCCTGCCTGTTCACAGCAGGCTCTTCACGCGTTCGCCCGTAAGGCCCAGAACATCACGGCGCTTGCGGCGGCGACGTTAAGCGAGTCCACCCCAGGAGCCATCGGTATGCGGACGCTCAGGTCGCACGCGTTGATGGCGCGCTGCGTGAGCCCGTCGCCCTCGGTGCCAAGCATCAGCGCCAAGTGCTCGGGTGGGTCAGCGGCAAGGTCATCCAGCGACAGCGCATCGCCGGTGAGCGCGCATGCCGCGACGGTGAAACCGGCTTCGTACAGCAGTCCCGCTCCCGTCCAGGCGTTGTCGATGCGCGTCCACGGCACCTGGAACACCGCCCCCATCGAGACGCGGATGGCACGCCGATAGAGCGGGTCGGCGCATCGCTGCGTCACCAACACGGCGTCGACCCCAAGTGCCGCCGCAGAGCGGAACACGGCCCCCACATTGGTGTGATCCACGAGGTCTTCAAGCACCACGACACGCTTGGCGTCGGCAATCAGAGCAACCGGGTCTCCCGCAGGCGGACGGTGCATCGCCGCGAGTGCACCGCGGTGCAGGTGATAGCCCGTCATCGACTCGATGACGCCGGCAGGTGCCACAAACACGGGTATGCCGCTCGCGTGGCACTGCTCGACGAGCCCGGCCATGTCCTCGAGCCAGCGGCTGGCCATCAACAGCGAGCGCATCTGGTGCCCGGCGTGCAGGGCGCGGTCAATGACCTTCGCGGATTCGGCGATGTAGAGACCTTCGGCAGGCTCGAGCACCCGCCGCAGGGCCACGTCGGTCAACGAAAAGTAGTCGCGGACCCGGGGGTCGTCGGCGACGTCGATCCAGACGGCACCTGGCGGCAGATCCGGCGGACGGGGCGCGCTCACAAGAGCAGCACGGCGATGGCAATGGACCCGATAGTCACAATGACTGCGCGAAGGAGCCAGGGCGGCATACGACGGCCTATCTTGGCTCCCAACACGCCACCAACGGTGGATCCGGCCGCGATGAGCCCGGCAACGGCCCAGTTGATCTGGTCGGGGGCGACGATCAAGAAGATGACTGCGGCGATCAGGTTGACGATCAATGCGAGCACGTTCTTGACGCCGTTGATCTGTTGCAACGTCAGCGGCAGCAACGCCCCCATGATGCCGACCAGCAGCACCCCCTGGGCTGCCCCGAAATAGCCGCCGTAAATCCCCGCCCCAAACACCCCAACCACCAGGGCGATGAGGCGACCAACCCCTAAAGCGTCGGACGGACTAGCCGGTGTCGCTGCAGCTCCTCGACGTCCAGCCGCCCACCGGTTCAGCCGGGGACCAACCACTACCAAGACCAAAGCCAGGGCAATCAAGGCGGGCACGATGGCCTCGAACGCCGATTCAGGCAGCACCAACAGGAGCACGGCGCCGACGATTCCGCCGATCAGCGATGTAGGCAGCAACCGCAGCAGCAGGGAGCGCAACCCCGCGAGCTCACCGCGATACCCCCACGCACCGCTGACTCCCCCGGCGACCAATCCCATCGTGTTGGACACATTGGCGGTGACGGGCGCATACCCAAAGAACAACAGCGTCGGGAAGGTGATGAGCGTCCCGGAGCCGACGATGGTGTTGATCGTCCCCGCGGCCAGGCCCGCCAGCGCGATGCCTATCGCTTCGAGCAGCGTCACGACGTGGTGGCGGCTTTCGCGGGGGCCGGGTCCGCGGCGCGAGCAGACCAACGCGGGCCGTGCTTTTCGACCACCAACTCTAGACCGAAGGCGGCGGACAGGTTTTCCGCGGTCAAGGTGACCTCGATGGGCCCAGCGGCGACCAGCTCGCCGTCGCGCAGCAGCATGATGTCGGTGAATCCGGGTGGGATCTCCTCGACGTGGTGGGTGACAAGCACCATGGCCGGGGCTTCGAGATCTTCGGCGAGCATCTGCAACCGGCTGACGAGGTCTTCACGGCCCCGCAGGTCCAGACCGGCAGCGGGCTCGTCCAGCAGCATCAGCTCGGGGTCGGTCATCAGCGCGCGGGCGATCTGGACGCGCTTGCGTTCCCCTTCGCTCAGGGTTCCGTAGAGCCGCGTGGACAAGTGGCCGACCCCCAAGGTTGCAAGCAGCTCCAGAGCGCGCTCCTCGTCCATCGGGTCGTACTCCTCACGGTGGCGGCCCACGATCGACCACGACGCGGTGACCACGACGTCCAGCACGCGTTCTTGCGCAGGGAGACGTTCGGCGATGGCTGCGCTGGAGACGCCGATGCGGGGTCGCAACTCGAACACGTCGACGGCCCCCAGGACCTCACCGAGCACCCCGGCGACCCCGTCGGTCGGGTGGATGCGCGCGGCCGCCAACTGCAGCAGCGTCGTCTTGCCTGCGCCGTTGGGACCGAGCACGACCCAGCGTTCGCCTTCTTCGATGGACCATGTGATGTCCCGCAGCAACTGATTGCCTCCACGGGTCACTCCCACCCCGGCAAACTCCAGAACATCGCTCATGTCGGCAAGGGTAGTTGTTCGCTCGACCTACGATTACTTCTATGCCTGAGTTGCCTGCGAGCGTGCGTGTCGCCCTCTGGGCTTCGGCCGCGTTGAACGGCGGCGTCGACCTCGACCGGGTCGCGCGAAACGCCCTCCCCGACATTGATGACATCAGCGGCCTGACCCCAACCTTGCAGTTGTGGCGCGACGTCGCTGAGCCGTTCGTGCTCGTCGCTCTCCCCCGCCCAGGCCACCTCGCGGGTATGCCGACCGGTCCGCCCGACATGATCGGCGCCGCTCATGAGGCCCAAGAGATGGTCTTCGTGCCCCAGTTGGGCGGCGCGTTGGTGCCCGAGATCGCGGCCTACGGGTCAAGCACTGAGCTGGGGTGGAGTGCCGCGTGGACGGCATACCCGAGTGACCCGGTACCACGGCACGTCGTGCAAGCCATCAGCGTCGCCGACGTAGAACTGCGACTGCGCACAACCCTGGCCGACCTCACCGACAACCTGTCGTTGACGCCCGGCTCAATCATGGCAGGTGCCGCGGCTGAGGTTTTCGCTCGCCGCAGCGTCGGCACGCAATGGGGCTTGCCGACCGGCGTGCCTCAGCGTGCGGCGCGGGTGATCGAGCTGGCCGGGTCGGTCATCACCCTGGCCGATATCGGCCTCGCGGACGGTATGCAGTCGGTCGACTCCACCAGCACGGTGAGCCGCGAGGTGGTGTTGCGGCGTTTGCGCGATGAGGCCACAGCAGCGCTGACCATGGCGACCAACGCTGCGGCGATGTCGTTTGCCGGTTGGGGCTAGTCCGAGACGGCGGAATAGACCTTCATCGTGCGCTCGGCAATCGACTCCCAGGAGAAGTCGCCGATCGCCCGCTTTCGGCCCTTTTCGCCCATCGTCTTGCATCGCGCCGGGTCGCTCAGGGCGTCGTTGAGGGCGTTCGCGAAGTCGTTGACGTACTGGTCTTCGTCGACCGGGGTGCCGGTGCCATCGGTCTTCTGCTCGATCGGCACTAACCACCCCGTCTCACCGTGCACGACGACCTCGGGGATGCCGCCGGTCGCGGTGGCCACGACTGCGGCGCCGCAGGCCATGGCTTCGAGGTTCACGATGCCGAGCGGTTCGTAGACCGAAGGGCACATGAACACGGTCGCGTGGGACAGGATCGCGACGACCTTGTCACGGGGCAGCATCTCGGCGATCCAGATGGTCGCGCCGCTGCGCTCACCACGCAGTTCGTCGACCAGGGCCACGACCTCGTTCTTGATTTCGGGCGTGTCCGGAGCTCCGGCCAGCAGCACGATCTGGGTGTCTTCGGGGATCTGGCGCAGCGACTTCAGCAGGTAGGGCAGGCCCTTCTGGCGGGTGATGCGGCCTAAGAAGACGACGCTCGGCTTGTCCGGGTCGATGCCGTGATCGGCCAAGACCGCCTTGGCGGCCTCGCTGGTGTCGGGCTGCCACAAGTCAGAGTCGATGCCGTTGTGCACAACCTTGACCTTGTTGGGGTCGAGGTCGGGATAGCTGCGGAGTACGTCGTTGCGCATCCCGTCCGAGACGGCAATAACCGTGGCCGCTGCCTCATACGACGTCTTCTCGATGTAACTGGACAGGCGGTAGCCGCCGCCGAGCTGCTCGGCCTTCCACGGGCGCATGGGCTCCAGGGAGTGCGCCGAGACGATGTGCGGCATGCCACCGACGAGGGAGGCGACATGGCCAGCGAAGTTCGCATACCAGGTGTGGCTATGCACGATGTCGGGGTTGGCGGCGATGACGTCGGAGGCGATCGTCAGGTCGACGCCGAGGGTCCGCAGAGCCGGGTTGGCCTCAGAGAGTGCCTCCAGCGCCGGGTATCCGTAGGTGTCGGCTTCTTCAACGGGGTCATCGAAGGCGCGGACGTTCACCTCTAGGTCGGCGCGAGCACGCAGCGCACGGCTCAACTCCGCCACGTGCACCCCCGCGCCGCCATAGATGTTCGGTGGGTATTCGCGGGTCAGAATGTCGATAAGCACTCATTCACGGTATCGGCTCCGGCAGACGAGTGCACGACTTTTCTCACAAGAGGGTGCACGACTCCTCGCGCAATGCACTGGGTCTGGCCTAGGTTGTTCCCATGGTGACCTCCGCAAACAAGCGCCCCAAAGTTCTTGCAATCGTCCTGGCTGGCGGTGAGGGCAAGCGGTTGATGCCGCTCACCGCCGACCGTGCCAAGCCTGCCGTTCCCTTTGGCGGCATCTACCGCCTCATCGACTTTGCGCTGTCCAACATCGTCAACTCGGGCTACCTGCGAGTCGTGGTGCTGACGCAATATAAGTCGCACAGCCTCGATGCACACGTGACCAAGACGTGGCGTATGTCGACCCTGCTGGGCAACTACGTCGCGCCGGTCCCCGCGCAACAGCGGTTGGGCAAGCACTGGTTCTCCGGCAGCGCCGACGCGATCCACCAGAGCATGAACCTGATCCACGACGAGAAGCCCGACATCGTGGTCGTGGTGGGTGCCGACCACGTCTACCGCATGGACTTTTCCCAGATGGTCCAGCAGCACCTCGAGACCGGTGCGGGCGTCACGGTGGCGGCGATTCGCCAGCCTCGGGCCGAGGCATACCAATTCGGTGTCATTGACGTCGACGCTGACGATCCGCGGCGCATCGGCCAGTTCTTGGAGAAACCGACGGATGCGCCGGGCCTGCCCGACTCCCCCGATGAGGTTTTGGCCTCCATGGGCAATTACGTGTTCAACGCGGACGTGCTGGAGAAAGCGGTCCGCGACGATGCGGATTTGGAGGGTTCCAAGCACGACATGGGCGGCGACATCGTGCCGGCGTTTGTCGAGCGCGGCGAAGGCTGGGTCTACGACTTCAAGGACAACGACGTGCCGGGATCGACCGATCGCGACCGCGGCTACTGGCGCGACGTCGGGACGATGGATTCCTACTACGACGCGCACCTCGACCTGATCTCGGTGCACCCGATCTTCAACATGTACAACGACGAGTGGCCAATCCTGACCAACTACGGCTGCGCGGCCCCCGCAAAGTTCGTGCACGGCTCGGAAAATCGTGTCGGCACCGCCATCGACTCGGCGATCTCCCCCGGCGTCGTCGTCAGTGGCGCCACGGTCACCGGCTCGGTGCTCTCACCTCGCGTCAAGGTGCATAGCTTCAGCACGGTGAAGGGCTCGGTCTTGCTCGATGGCGTCATTGTCAACCGCAACTGCACCATCAACAAGGCCATCATCGACAAGGGTGTGGTGATTCCCGAGGGCACGTCCATTGGTGTCGACCACGACCATGACCGGGCGCGCGGCTTCACCGTGACCGACTCTGGGTTGGTCGTGATTGGCAAGGGCGTGGTGATCGAGGCACCCGGGGGTGCCGTCAACACCGAAGAGAGTGACCCCGCCGTCTAGGGCTTAGGACGAACTAACGCGGTGGGCTTCGGTGGTCGAAGCCCACCGCGTTAGTTGTGTGGAGGTGTTAGAAGCCGGTCGCGTGGAAGCCGCCGTCAACGTGCACGATCTCGCCGGTGGTCGCGGGGAACCAGTCCGAGAACAGCGCGCAGCATGCCTTCGCTGCGGGGGTGGGATCGCGCACGTCCCAGCCCATGGGGGCGTGGTCTTTCCATTGCGCGAACTGCTCGAACTCAGGGATGGAGTTGGCGGCTGTGGTGGATAGCGGGCCTGCGGCCACAAGGTTGCTGCGGATGCCAAGAGGGCCCAAGTCGCGGGCCAAGTAACGGCTGGTGGACTCGAATGCCGACTTCGCGACACCCATCCAGTCGTACATCGGCCACGCGTAGCTTGCGTCGAAGGTTAGACCGACCACACTGCCGCCGCTGCCCATCAGCGGCAGGGTTGCTGCCGTCAACGACTTGAGCGAGTATGCGGAGATCTGGACGGCGGTAGCGACGTCTTCCCACGGTGCGTTCATGAAGTGGAACGCACCCTTGGGCGCGAAGCCGATGGAGTGCAGAACGCCGTCGATGTGGTCGACATGCTCACTTAACCGCTCCGCCAGGGTGTCGAGGTGCTCGGTGTTGGCTACGTCGAGCTCGACAATTTCGACCGGCTCCGGCAGGCGACGGGAGATGGCCTTCGTGATCTTCATAGTGCGACCGAACGAGGTCAGCACCACCTCCGCGCCTTGCTCCTGGGCCAACTTGGCCACGTGGAAGGCGATTGAGCGGTCCGTCAGGACCCCCGTGATCAGGAGTTTTTTGTTTTCTAGCAGCATGAAGAGCCCTTCGAAGCAGTCGGTGGTGTCAGTGTCCCATTCCCATGCCGCCATCGACGGGAATGACAGCACCGGAGATGTATGCCGCGCTGGGGCTGGCCAGGAAGACGACGGCGTCGGCAACCTCTTGGGGTTGCGCGAACCGGCCGGCCGGGATGGCCGCCAGGTATGCCTTGCGGCGCTCCTCGGGAAGGGCCGCGGTCATTTCGGTCTCGATGAAGCCGGGGGCGACGACGTTGGCGGTGATGCCGCGGCCGCCAAGCTCACGGGTGATCGAGCGGGCCAGACCGACAAGGCCCGCCTTTGAGGCGGCGTAGTTGGACTGGCCGGGCGCGCCGTAGAGGCCGACGATCGACGACACCAAGATGATGCGTCCACCGCGGGCCTTGATCATGCCCTTGGACGCGCGGCGCGCGCAGCGGAAGGCGCCGGTGAGGTTGGTGTCGAGGACATCGGCGAAGTCTTCGTCGCTCATCCGCATCAGCAACGTGTCGCGGGTGATGCCCGCGTTGGCGACCACCACGTCCATGCTGCGCCCCAGCATCTGCTCAGCGGCGGTGAACGCGGCGTCCACGCTGGCGGAGTCATCGACGTGACACAGCACTCCGCGCAGACCCTCTGGCGGCTCGCCGCTGCGGTGGGTAATGACCACGTCATCGCCCTGGGCCGCGAAGGTACGGGCGATAGCGAGGCCGATACCGCGATTACCGCCGGTGACCAACACCGCCTTAGGGAGTGTGGAAGCGGAGGTGGGGGTCGCCTGATTCACCCGCATACCGTAGCCGTATCATCGAATAATGCCCACTGAACGCCGCCCCCAGGCCGTGACGTCGGCGCCGCGATCACGGCGAGAAGACCGTGACGGACGCATGCGTGCCTACCTCATCGCGATGAGTATCCGCATCGCTTCCTTTCCGCTGTCTGTCTGGGCTCTCGCGTCCGGCCAGATTGTTATCGGGTGCATTCTGGCCACCGCAGCCATCCTTCTTCCCTCGTTTGCGGTCATGTTGGCCAACAACCCAGACCAGCGACGCGCCAGCGTTGGCCCCGTGTCTCCTGTGCGGGCCCTGCCTCCCATGCCTCGCCACGACGACTTGTGAGCGACCCCGCACCGGGAGCTGTGTGCAGTGCCAAGGCGTGTCGCATTCCTGCGCGACACGCTGTGGTGTGGAACAACCCGAAGGTGCACACGACGACCCGCCGCAAGGTGTGGGTGGCCTGCGATGAGCACCGCGAGACCTTGCGTACGTACGTGGATCTGCGCGGGTTTTTGATCGAAGTCATCCCGATGGAAGATTTTGACCCGAGCCGCGACGGATAATCATTCCGTGTTGCGTTACCTCCTCACCCCACGCTGGCTGAGTTACCTGGCCTTGGCGGTGCTCTTTGCTGTGGTCGCCGTGTTGCTCGGCAACTGGCAATACTCACGACACGAAGAGAAGGTCGAGCGTCGTGACACCATCAACACCAATTACGACGCCGCGCCCGTCACTCTCGGCAACGTCCTCGCCGCGCCGACTGATTCTCTGGGGCCGCGCCAAGACTGGACCCGTGTCGAGGTCACCGGGAGATACCGCGTCGAGGATCAGTTGCTGGTGCGCAACCGTCCCTACCGCAGCGTGTATGGGTACGAGGTGGTGATCCCCTTCGACGTTGACGGCGGAGACGGATCGGCTGACCTGTTGGTCGATCGCGGGTGGGTGCCGAATGCGAGTAGCGCCGCGACCTTGCCTGACGTGCCCGCTGCCCCAGGTGGGACGGTGACCGTCACTGGGTGGCTGCGCCCTTCTGAGGAAGACCTCGGCCGTGACCTGCCTGCCGGTCAGGTGGCATCGATCAACACCGACGTCGCCTCGTCCGTTTCTGGTGTGACGTTGTATGGCGCGTACCTCGAGTTGCAAGACGAGACCGGCACCACTCCCGATGAGCGCCCAGCGCCTGCTGATGCCCCCGACACCGGGCTAGGCGTCAACTTCGCGTACGCGCTGCAGTGGTGGATCTTCTCCCCGATCGGGTTGGTGCTGGTGCTGGTGATGGCCCGCCGAGAGGTCCGCGACGC
>JBBSKS010000032.1:0-18218 GCA_038256095.1 Actinomycetales bacterium
CAGCGCTGCGAGCATGTCGGCAATGGCGACTTCGTCGACCCCATAAGGCGGGTCGGCCACGACCAGGTCGTATGCCGAACCGTCAGGTCCGCGTTGAAGGGCCCGCTCGACTCGGTCAGCCCGGACGCTCACGTTTCGCAGGCCCACCGAGGTTGCATTGCGCCCGATGAGCGCGGCCGTCGATGTGTCCGACTCGACGCACAGAACGTGGGCCGCGCCTCTTGATGCCGCCTCCAGTCCCAAGGCACCCGAGCCGGCGTAGAGGTCCAACACTCGCGCATCAGTGAAATCGAGGAGCGACTCCAGCCGAGAGAACAACGCCTCCCGCACTCGATCAGTCGTCGGTCGGGTGGCGTCGCCTTTGGGGGTCTGCAGTGGTCGCCCCCCGGCGATTCCCGCGATAATCCGCGTCATCCGCGCTCCAAGAACGCGGCTCGGTCAGCATCCAACTGGGCTATCGCGGCGAGCAACGCCGAGTTCTCGACCAACTCCGGGTCCGCCGCCACGGTGGCCCAGGCGTCCTCGTGGGCCGCGACAATCAGGTCTTCGTCGCGGGTCAGCCGCAGGAACCGCAGACCGCTGCGCCCCCCGCTTTGGGTGGCTCCGAGCACGTCCCCTTCGCGTCTGGTTTCCAGGTCGACGCGAGCCAACTCGAAGCCGTCCGTCGTGGCCGCGACCGCCTCCAGTCGTTCCTGCGATGGGCCGTCGATACCTTGACTGATCAGCAGGCACAGGCCGGGCTTGTCCCCCCGGCCAATGCGGCCTCGCAGTTGGTGCAGTTGCGAGATGCCGAAGCGGTCAGCGTCGAGCACGACCATCACGGTCGCTTCGGGCACGTCTACACCAACCTCGATGACGGTGGTGGCCACCAGCACGTCCAGCTCACCGGTGCTGAAGTCGCTCATCACGGCGTCTTTGTCAGCTGCAGCCATCCGGCCGTGCAGCAGGCCGATTCGCAGATCCTTGGTCGCATCCGCGAGCAGCAGAGCCCGGTGCACTTGGAGCACGCCGTGCAGCTTCGGGCCGTCCTCGCCTTCGGGCACCGGGATCGGCGCCCCTGGGCCGGGGTAATCGAGAATCTGCTCCGATTGCTCACTGCCCAACGCTGGGTCGTCAGCCTCTCCGATTCGCGGGCAGACGACATACACCCGGTTGCCGGCCAGCGCTTCTTCTGCGACGCGTGCCCAGGTGCGCTGCACCCAACCGGGCTTGTCGCCGGTCACGACGTGGGTACGGATGGGTTGGCGTCCGCGGGGCAGCTCGCGCAGAGTTGAGATCTCCATGTCCCCGAAGACGGTCATAGCCACGGTGCGCGGGATCGGCGTCGCGGTCATCACCAGCACGTGTGGGGCATCGGTGGCCTTGGCGCGCAACGCATCACGCTGCTCGACCCCGAAACGGTGCTGCTCATCGACCACGACGAGCCCGAGGTCGGCGAACTGGACGTGCTCCTGGATCAAAGCGTGCGTGCCCACCACGATCCCGGCCTCGCCGCTGGCTGCGAGCAACAAATTGGCTCGGCGCTGCGCAGTGCTCTGGCTCCCGGTCAGCAGCGCCACGCGGGTGCCCACGTCAGATCCTGAGAGCATCCCGGCCTGCGCCAACGGCCCGAGCATCGCGCTGATCGACCGGTGGTGCTGAGTCGCTAAGACCTCCGTCGGAGCAAGCAGGGCAGCCTGCCCTCCCCCGTCGATCACGGCCAACATCGCCAGCAACGCCACGATGGTTTTGCCCGAACCGACCTCGCCTTGCAAGAGCCGGTGCATCGGCATGGTCGCGCCCAGGTCACCCAGCACGTCGGTGAGCACATCGCGCTGTCCCTGCGTCAGCTCGAACGGCAACTGATCGGTGAACGCCGCAACCAGCCCATCAGTGCGCGCGACCACCGGGCGCGCCGGCACCGCGTCCTCGGCGTGGCGTCGACCGGCCAAGGCCGCCTGAATAACGAAGGCCTCTTGGAACTTCAGCCGCCACCGCGCGATTCGTGCCTCTTTGTCGGTGGCCGGTTGATGCACCTGGGCGTATGCCGCGGCCAGCGTTGGCAGGTGCCGCGCCGCTCGTACCCGCGATGGGATGGGGTCGGGGATGTCGCCGACGGCATGCAGCACCAAGTCCATGGCGGCCAACACCTTGATGGAGCTGACCCCTTTGACCGCTGGGTATATCGGAATGAGCCCAGTCCGCAAGACAGCCACCGATTGCGATGCGTCCGCATCGTTGCTGGCCAGGACTTGGTACTCGGGGTGCGTGAGCTGCTGGGTGCGACCGAAGGTGCTGGCGGTTCCTGAGCACATCACCCGCACGCCCGGCAGCAACGCCCGCTCGTGCCCGAAGACGCTGAAGAACGTGAGGTCCAATTCATTGCCGTCGTCGTCAACCACCGTGGCGACCAGCATCGAGCCCCGACGGTTCTTCATCGGTCGAGCCCGGACCCGAGCCACGGTCGCCACGACCACCACGTCGTCGCCTTCATTTATGGTGCGAAAGTCCGTGGGCCGCTCGGGATCCAGATAACTGCGAGGCAAGAAGTCCAGCAGGTCCCCGACGGTGCGCAGCGATTTGGCCTTCTCAAATGTGGCAGCCGATGTGCCGATAACCGTCCGAAGGAGCGTGCTCAGAGTGACGCTCACTACTCCAACCCCACCAGCCAGTGGAAGGTGCGTTGGCCGCCATCCAAGACTCGAACCTCGATCTCGTCAGTGCTCCAGCGCTGGACGACCTCATCGATAGCGCCGTCGGTGGCGCGCGCGCCCACCACGATGGTCAGCAACTCTGGCGGATCCGACAGGTGCTGCGTCATACCCCGCAGCACGTCGTCCATCACCTCCGGTGCGGTGTCGTGCACGCTCATGACGTCGGTGCCCACGAGTCCTAGCCACTGCCCTTGTCGGCACGGGCCGACGGGAGTGTGTCCATGCGAAGCCGCGATCGTCAACGCCCCGTAGGCCACCTGGGAGGCGGCCTCGGTCATGACCTCAAGGGTGTCGTCGGCGTCAGGCTCGCTGGGTTCCCACACCGAGATCGCTGCCAACCCCTGCACCACCGCCAAGGTCGGTAACACCGTGATCGCTAGGCCCTCGGCGGCTCCGGCCCGTGCAGCGGCTTGGGCCGCAAGGATCGTGTCGGGGTCGTTCGGCAGGATGGCCACGCGTGCCGCTGGGCTGCGTCGGGCCGCGCGCAGCAACTCCCCGGTGGAGGCTCGATGACCGGCGCTCGAGGGCACGACGATGGCGCCTGCCTGCGCGAAGACCTCAGCAATGGCCTCACCTGGGGCGCAGCACACCAACCCCAAAACAGCGGTCTTGTCTGCCGAGGTCGCAACCTGCGGCGATGGGGCAAGCGAGGTGACAGTGACGTGCTCGACGCGTCCTGCTAGCGATCCGGCATCGAGGGCGGCAGGGGTGTGGTCGAGGTGCACGTGGACCCGCCATTGAGCAGGGCCTCCAACGACCATCACCGAGTCGCCGATCGCGACGAGGCTCGCACGGAGGGTCTCGGCGCTTTCCGGGGTGGCGTCTTCGAGGAGATACATGACCTCATAGGCGCCCACATCCGACTCGTCGCCACCCACGTTCTCGCCCTCGTAGTGTCCACACGGACCGGTCAACACCGCAGCCGTCGATGCGGTGACGACCCACGACTGCGCAGAGGCGCTAGCAGCATCGTGGGGGCGACCGGACAAAACGCTCTCCAGGGCCTCCAACACCAGGACGAATCCCGCCCCACCCGCATCAACTACCCCGGCCCGGGCCAAACTCGGGAGTTGCTCGGGGGTATGCGCCAGCGCTGTCCGTGCTGCGACAAGGGCCTTCTGAGCGACGGCATACGTCGCGTGTGCTTGCTCACTGTCTTCGTGCTCACCGTCGAGCTTCGTCGAAAGGTCGAGCCCTTCCACAGCGGCGGCGGCCCCGTCGGCTGCTGCCCGCGCGACGCTCAAGATCGTGCCCTCAACGGGGGCAGAGACTCCGGCCCAGGCCAGATCAGCGGCACGACGAAAAGCCTCAGACAGCACTTCGGCGTCCATCACATCTCCACCACTGGGACTAGCCCGCATCGCTTGGGCCATTCCCTGGGCCAACTGACTCAGAATCACCCCTGAGTTGCCACGCGCCGACAGCAGCATCCCGTGGGCCAAAGAGTCCAAGCCATCGGTCAACCGCACCGACGCAGCCGTGTTTTCGTCTTGGTCACGCAAGTAGCCGAGGGCGCCGTCCACCGTCAAGAACATGTTGGTGCCGGTGTCGCCATCCGGCACCGGGAAGACGTTCAAGCGGTCAATGCGCTCGCGTGACTCGGCAAAGAGGGAGCGCGACGTGACGGCCCAACGCCGGGCCGCAGCCAAGTCCAGCACCGTCGGTGTCACAGATGGCAGGTTATCCGGCCGAGGTCAGCATCGACAGCCGCACGGTGCGATCAGGGTTATCCACGTTGAGGTCGACGAGGCAGATGCTCTGCCACACTCCCAGCGCTAGCGACCCCGAAAGCACGGGAACGGTGGCGTAGGGCGGTATCAACGCAGGCAATACGTGCGAGCGCCCGTGACCGGGGCTGCCGTGACGATGGCGCCATCGATCATCGCTCGGGAGCAAGTCACCCAAGGCGGCCAGGAGGTCATCGTCGCTACCCGCGCCCGTTTCCAGGATGGCAATACCTGCGGTCGCGTGCGGCACGAAGACGTGGAGCAGGCCATCGGAGTCCGCCGAGGCCGCGAAATCTGCACACTGAGCCGTGAGATCAAGCACGACTTCGCGTCGGGGAGTGTGCACACTCAACGTGGTGGTCAACATGGGATCATCGTGCCAGCCGAGGCACTTTCACGCTTGCTCAGCCGCTGTCACCCGCTGGCCGCGGCAGAGCGGCACCGCGGCTCGGGCACTGACTTGGGTTGGGCACACTCCTGGAGTAGGCTGACCCGGTTCCTCACTTCCGTGTGCCCCGAAAATTCCGGCACCGATCCAACAACCTCCTAGGAGATCACCGTGGCTGCCACTTGCGATGTCTGCGGCAAGGGACCGAGCTTCGGTCACGCCATCTCGCACTCACATCGTCGCACTAAGCGTCGTTGGAACCCCAACATTCAGCGCGTCCGCGCGCTGGTCGGCCCCAACAACGCCACGCCTAAGCGACTGAACGTCTGCACCTCGTGCCTCAAGGCCGGCAAGGTCACGCGTTAGTCCTCTCGTGGCTTAGCAGTTAGCCGCCGAAGTGGTCCCATCCACCTCCGGTTAGCCGCTGCCCCGCTTCGAAGGCTCCGGCCCCCGAAGCGTCGGCTTGCGATACGTCCCCCAGGGTGACCCAACTCAGGGGGACGTTTTTGCGTGCGAAAGTGCCGAGGAGGACATGCTCCTCGCCGCCCGCGCGAACGCACGCCCCTGCGGCCTCGGCGCCCAACACGTCCGCAATGGGCGCGACCCACTGCTCGAGCACGGCGCTGTCGACGTCTATCCGCACACCGCTGGCCATCGCTAACCGGTTGGCGTCTCGGACGAGGCCATCAGAGACGTCGATCAAGGACGCCGCGCCAGCAGCGGCGGCAATAGGCCCCTGACTCAAATCCGGGGTGGGTCGGCAGTGATACCCCACCCATTGACTGCACACCTGCGCGCTGTTTTCCGGCGGAAACCACCCTTGGTCACCCCGACGCAGGATTTCGAGCCCTGCGGCCGAGCGCCCCAGCGGCCCAGAGACTGCAAGCACCTGCCCGGAGGCGGCGCCTGACCGCAAGACCGGTCCCGCGCTGTCCGACCCCATGACGCCCAAAGCGGTGACGGACACGCTGACGTGGTCTTCGCTAGAGCTCAGGTCACCCCCGGCCACGCTGACTCCCGCTGCATGCGCTGTTGCCGCTATGCCGTCGATGAGGTCGACCACCCAGTCCGTCGGGGTGGAGCCGGGCGCGACGAGTGTGACCAGCACGGCTGTCGGGACGCCGCCCATGGCCGCGATGTCGGCAAGATTTTGGACCATGACTTTGGCCCCAACATCAGCCCCGCTCGACCAATGGTCGAGCCAGTCCCGGCCCCGCACCATCGTGTCCGTGGTTGCGAGCGTTCCGCCCGATGCCTGCAGGTATGCCGTGTCGTCGCCCGGCCCCACCAGCAGCGGTGACGGATCTGGTGCACCCTGGGCAAGGCGGGCAAAGATCAGTGCGAGGACACCCGATTCCCCTAACTCGCCAATGCTCAGTGAAGATGTCGACTCAGCCACAGTCAGACACGGTAACGTCAATAATTCAGTACTTCATCTCCTCATCCTCGACGCGGGAGGCACCATGGTCCACGCCTACATCCTGATCCAAACGCAGGTTGGCCAATCCTCGAAGGTCGCCTCCGCGATCGCCGACCTTCCGGGGGTTACCGTGGCTGAGGATGTGACCGGCCCCTACGACGTCATCGCGCGGATCGAGGCCGTCAGCATTGATGAATTAGGCGCTTTGGTCATCGCCAAGATCCAAAACGTCCCCTACATCACCCGCACCACCACATGCACCGTCGTTCACGTCGCTTCCTGACGCTCACCTTCGCCGCCACCGCCGCGCTCACTGCGGGATGCACCACAGCGGTTAAGGCCGTGCCGTTTGACGGCGCCGACGACACCCCGGCCTGCCAGCAGGTCGCACAGTTGTGGCCCAGCACCGTCGCTGACCAACCGCAACGCGTGACTGCCGTCGACAGCGAAACGGTGGCGGCATGGGGCGATCCGGCGATCATCGCTCGATGTGGCGCGGCCATCGTCGGACCGACCCAGGATCAGTGCCTAGACATCGCGGGCATCGACTGGGTCGCCGTCCCGCTGGACGATGGCTTTAGCTTTACGACCTTTGGACGTGACCCCGCCATCGAGGTTCTCGTGCCCAGTGCCTACACCAGTGAGGCGCTCGTCATGCCCGCGTTCACACAGGCCGCAGACTCGATCCCCCAAACGCTCGGAGAGTGCAGCTCCTAGCGCAGCCCCAAGGGGCGGACGCGGGCCAACTCGATCAGCTCATGCACCAACTCGGAGTAACTCATGCCGCTGGCCGCCCACACCTGGGGATACATCGACCATGGGGTGAAGCCAGGCATGGTGTTGATCTCGTTGATCAACACGTCGCCGTCGTCGGTGTAGAAACAGTCCACGCGAGCTAACCCCTCACACTCCGCCACTTCGAAGGCCCGGGCGGCGACGGATCGCACCTCGTCGCGCACCGCCGCGGGCAGGTCGGTGGGGCAGCGCAACTGCACGCTGGCTTCGTCGAGATATTTCGCTTCGAAGTCGTAGAACTCATGGTCACCGCTGACCGTGATCTCGCCAATCTCGCTGACTCGCGGCGGGTCTTCGCCGCGACCTTGCAAGACCCCGCATTCGACTTCTCTGCCGTTGATGCCCGCCTCGACAATGACCTTTGGATCGTGCATCCGGGCGGTCTCTATCGCCGCTTCCAAGCCTTTGGTCGAGTCCACCTTGCTGATCCCCACCGACGACCCGGCACGGCACGGTTTCACGAACACGGGGAAGGTCAGGGCGGCGGCTCGCTGCACGCACGCCTCGCGGTCGCGTCGCCAATCAAGGTCGGTGATGACGGCATACGGGCCCATCGGCAGCCCCGCCGACGCGAAAAGGACCTTCATGATGTGTTTGTCCATCATGGTGGCTGAGGACAGCACGCCGCAGCCGACGTACCGCACGTCAGCCAGCTCCAGCAGGCCCTGAATCGTCCCGTCCTCGCCGAACGGGCCGTGCAACACCGGGAAAACCACGTCAACGTCACCAAGCGAACGCGGCACCTCACCGGCACGTTGCACGGTGAAGGCGCGGTCGGCGGCACCTAGCGGCAGCGCCACGTGGTCGTCACTGCCGAGCACAGAGGGCAGTTTACCGTCAATGATCTGCAGTGCTCCCGGATCGTCAGCGACCTGAACCCACTCACCCGACCGGGTGATCCCGACGGGGACAACGTCGTAGACCTCCCGGTCGATCGCAGCTAAGACGCTGGCTGCGGTGGCACAAGAAATGGCGTGCTCGGCCGATCGCCCACCGAAAACCACGGCGACGCGCGGCCGGGCCTGAGTTTGCAGGGATTGTGGGTCGGGAGTCATGCGCACCGACCCTACTGCCGCTCGTGCTTGCGAGCGCGGGACATCAGCGCGTCGGCCAGCAACCGCGGCTCAAGGTCGCTTTCGACCACAGCGAGGACTCCTTCGCAGATGGGCACGTCGACGCCGTGTCGGTGGGCCAATTCGACGACGGAGCGGGCTGACTTCAGCCCCTCCGCAGTTTGGTGTTTGATCGCCACCACCTCAGCAACACTCAGGCCCTGCCCTAGCGCCACCCCCACCGAGTGGTTGCGCGATAGCGGCGACATACAGGTTGCGATCAGGTCGCCCACCCCGGCCAACCCCATCAGCGTCGCGGGGTCTGCGCCTAGGGCGCCACCGAGTCGGGCCGTCTCGGCCAGTCCGCGAGTGATGATGCTCGACTTGGTGTTGTCGCCATAACCCAGACCCTCGGCCATGCCGACGGCAAGCGCCACCACGTTTTTGACCGCACCGCCTATCTCGGTGCCCACCACATCGGTCTGCGTGTACGGCCGGAAGTAGGAGGCAGCGCTGGCCTCAGCAACCGCCTGGGCCGCCGCGTGGTCTACGCCAGCCATCACACTGGCTGCGGGTTGTTTGGCGGCGATCTCGCGGGAAAGATTCGGGCCGGAGACCACCACGATCCGCTCTGGGGAAATCTGGCCGACCTGCTCGATGACCTGGCTCATACGCAACCCGGTGCCCACCTCGATGCCCTTCATCAGTGAGACCACCACGGCATCGGGCGGCAACAACGGCGCCCACACTTCGAGGTTTGACCGGAGGGTCTGCGACGGCACCGCCAGAATGACAATCTCAGCACCCTCCACGGCCTGGGCGGGGTCGGTGGTCGCGCTGATCGCGTCCGGTAGGTCAACGTCTGTGAGGTAGTCAGGGTTGCGGTGCGCAGCGTTGATGCCGTCCGCAACCTGATGACGCCGAGCGTGGATGCGCACGGTCCCACCGGCATCGGCCAAGATCGCGGCATACGCGGTGCCCCATGACCCGGCTCCAAAGATGGTTGAGCGGGTCACTCAGAGTCTTCCTTATCTCCCATGGCCTGCCTGCCGTCCCGGTCCTTCTTAGCTGCCCTGCCCTGCTTGTCTCGGTCAGTCTGGCCCGCCGTCGCCTGATCCGAGGCAGCTCGGTCGTAGAGCTCGGCCGGCATCGGCTCACCTCGCAGGTGAGCGACCTGCTCGGTGATGGCCCACATCACTCGATTGCTCGCTTCGGCCAATGCCGAAGCGGTTTTGGGGCGCCCGAAGAGATCCGATAGGTCAACGGCTGGTCCGACCTTGAGGTGGACCGTGGGCCGCTTGAGAAGATTCCTGGGCCAGCGTGCATACGGAGCGAGCAGCTCTTGAGGACCCCATTGACCGATCGGTATAACGGGCGCCTTCGTCACCAGCGCCAGGCGACCGATACCGGTGTGCGCCTTCATCGGCCACAGCGACGGCTCACGGGTCAACGTCCCTTCCGGCATGATCACCACACATTTGCCCTCTGTGACTGCTTGCTCAGCCGCTACCAGGGCATCGCCAGCGCGACGCGTGTTGCGGTACACCGGCACCTGGCCCAGTTTGGGCAGCGCCTTGCCGAGCACGGGTACCTCGAACAGGTCCGACTTCGCCAAGAACATCGGCGGGTATCCGTGGTCGACCAGAAAATGGGCTGTGGTGAAGGGATCGAGATAGGAGAGGTGGTTGACCGCAACGATGAACCCACCACTGGCCGGCAAGTTGTGCGCCCCTTGCCAGTCTTGCGAGGTGAACAGCGCCAACGGCGGGCGCATCACAGCGACTGCCCATCGGTAGGGCCGGGGCGCGGGGGTCCGTTGCGGCTGACGCTTCACGCCCGCCATCTTGTCACTGTGCAACACCCAATGGGCCAAGATGACTGCGTGTCCGGTGATCGAGGGTGGCAACTGGTCGTGCCGATCAAGCGCGCCGAACTGGGCAAATCTCGCCTGATTCCTCCGCTTGGCATCAGTCGCCCGGACCTGGCTCGCGCTATGGCCAGTGACGCCCTGGCCGTCGCTGCTCATGTGCTCGGCCCAGGCGCGGTGCTCGTGGTGACATCAGATGAGCCGATGCGCACGTATGCCGAATCGCTGGGTATGGGCAGTCTGAGCGACCCTGGAGGTGGGCTCAATGCCGCGATCGCTCTGGGCTTTGCCCATGCGCGAACCTCTTCGCTGGCGGTGCTGCTGCCCGACGTCCCCGCCCTGAAAAACCACGAGTTGCAGCACGCTCTCACACTGGCCGAGCCCCACGCCGTGGCAATGGTAGCCGACCACACCGGCACGGGGACCTGCCTGCTGACCAGCAGGCAGGGCCCAATAGCGACGCTGTTCGGCGACGGATCTGCTCACCGCCACCGAGAAGGTCTTGGCGCAGTGCACCTTTCGGTGCAAGCCCCTGGTCTGCGTCAGGACGTTGACACTGCCGCGGACCTCGACAGCGCCATGGCTCTAGGTCTTGGCCCAGCCACGATCGCGCTCCTGCAACGGTGAGCCTTGCCATGCCTCTTAGGCTGTGAGGATGCAAGCCACCGTCCACCGCTTCGACTCCGACTCGGGCTCCGGCGAAGTGATCCGCGATGACGGAACCGTCGTGCCCTTTGCGTCCTCGGTGTTTGCTGCCAGCGGCTTGCGCCACCTTCGTGTCGGTCAGCGTCTGAGCCTCGACATCGATTCAGACCCCGGAAGCGACCCCGGACGGGTCGCCATGCCGCAGGTTGGGCGAATGTGGATCGTTGGAATCGGAAAAGATCAGCCCATCATTTAATTGGCCGTCTTTTTACATTGGCTACACCTACGCCGTGAAATCTTTTCCAACGGGCCGATTTCTTGACCTGAACTTGACCTAGCAGGTCAGATTTAGGCCGCGTTTTTTCCGCTTCATTCCTTATTAAACTAAAAGTATGGGTTTACGCTGCTTCGCTATCAGCCCCATTACCCACCCGCACGCCCGCTAACCCACTTGACGGCAAAGCAGACGGGTCGGTCACCACACGCTTGAAGTAGGTGCCAGGACGGAACCTCGGAGCGCTGGTTGCGTCGATGGGCACCGGAGCTCCCGTCCGCGGGTTACGCCCCGTGCGCGGCGCCCGGTCGATACGCTCGAAGGTGCCGAAGCCGGTTATCCCCACGCTTCCCCCGTCCGCGACCTCGCGCAAGATAGCGTCAACGATGACTTCAATAGCCGTCGTGGCCTCTTGGCGCCCACCTAATTCTCGCGAAATTTTCTCAATGAGATCTGCTTTGTTCATGGTGCCCTTTCGTGTTTGGACACCCACTCTTCGCGGCTGAAGGAGTTACACGAATGTCCGATAGCAAGATTAGGCTTTTATGGTCAAATAGTCTACTCAATGGGAAAGCCAGTTCTTGTACAGCACATGCAAAACGGCCCCCGATCATTGATCGGGGGCCGTTCGCCTCTTGTAGCCCCGACGGGATTCGAACCCGCGCTACCGCCTTGAGAGGGCGGCGTGCTAGGCCGCTACACAACGGGGCCAAGGTTTTTTGGTTAACTTCAACCACATACGCATCACAGAAGCAACGTCGCGACTGCTGAGCGCTGGGGTACAAGGACTCGAACCTAGACTAACTGAACCAGAATCAGTCGTGCTGCCAATTACACCATACCCCATCAGTTTGCACCGGCATCAAGCGCTCCGGTGGACCGAGGAGAGACGATACCGCCCCGGCAGGGAGCGCCCAAATCGTCTCCGCGATTCGTCCGTTTTAGCCGTTCGCCGACCCGACACGAGCATGCAATTGCTGGAGTCGGGTCATCGTCGAGGCCTTCCCTAGGATCTCCATCGACTCGAAAAGCGGTGGAGAAACACGCTGCCCCGATACCGCCGTGCGCAGCGGCCCAAAGGCGAGTCTCGGCTTGATCGCAAGATCGTCCACGATGGCTTCCCTCAGCGCGGCCTCGATGGCTTCACTGCGCCATTCCACTCCCTCCCCTAGGGGCTGGCCCACGGTGGGAGAGAACGGCTCAAGGGCCGCCATCGCAGCCTCCAGCACCTGGGCAGCGGACTCTTTGAGCTGACTGAACGCGTCGTCCGCGATCGGCAACTCAGCGTCGGGGGTATAGAAGGGAGCCACCATCGGGGCCGCTTCGGCGAGCACCTGGACTCGGGTCTGGACCAACGGGGCGATCTGCATCAAGACTGCAGCTTCTGCGCTGGTGGCCGGCTTGGGCATCGCAGCCATGTCTTGCATGGCCGGCAACAACCGTGCGGCGAAGTCGGCGGGCTCGAGGGAGCGAACGTGCTCAGCATTGATCGCCTCGGCTTTATTTTGGTCCCACCGGGCAGGGTTGGGGTTCACCTGCTCGATCTCGAATGCCTCGACCAACTCCGAGGGTGTGAAGACGTCCCGGTCGCCGCCGATGGCCCATCCCAGCAGGGCCAAGTAGTTGATCATGCCCTCGGGCAGGAACCCACGCTCGCGGTGCAAGAACAAGTTGGACGCCGGATCGCGCTTCGAGAGTTTGCGGTTGCCCTCACCGAGCACCAGCGGCAAGTGCCCGAACGTGGGCACCGCCGCCGCCTCGCCGATCGCGATCAACGCACGATAGAGAGCGACCTGGCGCGGTGTGGACGACAAGAGGTCTTCACCCCGGATGACGTGCGTGATCCCCATCGCGGCATCGTCAACCGGGTTGACCAACGTGTAAAGCGGCTTCCCGCCGGTGCGCATGATGACGAAGTCGGGCACGATGCCCGCGGCAAACGTGACCTCCCCACGCACGAGGTCGTGAAAGGTGATGTCTTCGTCCGGCATACGCAATCGCAGGACCGGGTCACGACCTTCGGCGCGGTACTCAGCGCGTTGCTCGTCGCTGAGGCTGCGGTCATAGTTGTCGTAACCCAGCTTCGGGTCTCGCCCCGCCGCAAGGTGGCGCTCCTCAACCTCAGCGGGGGTGGCGAACGACTCGTAGGCATACCCCGCGGCCAGGAGGGCAGCAGCGACGCGGCGGTGGCTGTCGGCTCGCTCACTCTGACGGTAGGGACCGTAGGGGCCGCCCACGCCGGGGCCTTCGTCGTAGTCCAACCCGAGCCAGCCGAGGGCATCAATCAATTCGTCGAAAGAGCTCTGGGAGTCGCGGCTCGCGTCGGTGTCCTCGATCCGGAAGACGAACGTGCCGCCGTGGTGGCGGGCAAAGGCCCAGTTGAACAGGGCGGTGCGGGCCATCCCCACGTGCGGTGTCCCGGTCGGTGAGGGCGCAAAGCGCACGCGCACATCGCCGCCTACGACTGGTTGGGATTCGGTGGCGGGTGCGGAATGGGTCGTCATGATGCGTCCAAGACTAGAGGATTCAGTCGGCCATCAGGGCCAGTGTGATTCCTTCTTGCAGCCAGGACAGGAAGTCGTAGTAGGCCATCTGCTGGACCCGCACCGGGTCCAGCTCGTCACTCGATGGGCCGCCACCAGCAGCCGCCCGGAGCTCTTCATGCAGCGCGCTGGCGTCCTCATCAGTTCGAAGGTCAAGCCGCTCCCCCAACACCAACCGCACGTCCGTCAACGCGATCGCCACTGCTTGAGCTTGAACATTGTCCAGGATGATCTTGGAGCCGTCGGCCTGCCCTAAAGCGGCGATAGCAGCGTCTAGGTTGCGGGTCTTGCGCTGGCGCAGCGAGTGCTCGGTCAGGGATCGGAACTCGGCCGCCTGGTCCTTGTCGCTGCGATGTGCCGACGGCAGCAGGCGCAGCAACGCGGGGTCTTCTGGCTCTTGGGGGGCGGCGTCGGACTCGCCCATGCCGGCGATGAGGTCCATCAACGGGTCGCCGGTCTCCGCGTGCTTGGGTGCCACAAAGTCTCGGGTCTGCTGCAGCAACTGCACCACAGCCGCTACCTCAGGAGGGTCCATCCGTCCAACGATCCGGCCCTTCTTACGGACGAATGCCTTGGCCATCTAGTCGTCCTTCTGGAAGGTGGCCCACAGGCCGTAGCCATGCATGGCCTCGGTGTCGGCTTCCATTTTCTCGCGGGCACCGGTCGAGACCACGGCTCGGCCCAGCTCATGGACGTCGCGCATCAGCTTCTCGGCCTTACGTCGCGGATAGCCGAAGTGGTTCTGCAGCACCCACGTCACGTAGGACATCAAGTTGACCGGGTCGTTCCAGACCAGCGTCACCCACGGCGTGTCTGCTTCTGGGCGCTCCAAGACGGCCACATCACTGCTGCGCTGCGGGGTGATCTCGGGGCCACTAGGCGGCTGCGAGGCGTGGGGTGCAAGGTCGGACACGTTGACCACTCTAAAGTGCCTGCCATGACCGCACCCAGTTCTGCGCTGTTGACCGACCACTACGAATTGACGATGCTGCAAGCCGCGCTGGCCACCGATCACGCGTCGCGCCCGTGCGTTTTCGAGGCGTTTGCCCGTCGGCTGCCGTCCGGTCGCCGCTATGGCGTGCTGGCTGGAACGGGACGCATCTTGGATGCCCTGGAGCAGTTCAGATTCGGCAGCGAAGAGATTGCGTTCCTTGCCGAAACGGGCGTGGTGAATCAGCAGACGCTGGATTACCTCGCGTCCTACCGCTTCACCGGCAACATCTGGGGGTATGCCGAGGGTGAGTGCTACTTCCCTGGCTCACCACTGATGGTCGTCGAGTCGACGTTTGCCGAGGGGGTCATCTTGGAAACGTTGATCCTGTCGATCCTTAACTACGACTCGGCGGTGGCTTCTGCAGCGTCACGGATGGCGTCGGCCGCTGAGGGTCGGCCCTGTGTGGAGATGGGCTCGCGGCGCACTCATGAGCAGTCGGCGGTGGCCGCGGCCCGTGCGGCATACATCGCGGGGTTCTCCAGCACGTCGAATCTTGAGGCCGGACGCCGCCACGGGGTGCCCACGTTGGGCACTGCCGCACATTCGTTCACGCTGCTCCACGACGACGAGCGAGCCGCCTTTGCCTCGCAGCTAGCCAGCTTGGGGACCGAGACGACGCTGCTGGTCGACACCTACGACATCACGACGGGGGTTAATCTGGCCATCGAGTTGGCAGGGACGTCGCTCGGTGCGGTGCGCCTGGACTCCGGCGACCTGGTCTCCGGTGCCCGCGAGGTCCGCAAGCAACTTGATGACCTCGGCGCGACGCAGACCCGCATCGTGGTGACCTCCGACCTCGACGAGTACGCCATCGCTGCGCTCCAAGCCGCGCCCGTGGACGTCTATGGGGTCGGCACCAAGGTCGTGACCGGGTCGGGGGCGCCTGCTGCCGGGATGGTCTACAAGCTGGTGTCTCGCCAGAGCGACGCCGGGCAGATGGAGGGCGTGGCGAAGGTCAGTAAGGAGAAGAAGTCGGTCGGCGGCCGCAAGTTTGCGCTGCGCCGCCGTAACAGCACCGGAGTCGCCCAGGAAGAGTTGATCGGTATTGAGCAGAACCCAGCTGACGATGGCGACGACCGGGACTTGTTGGTGCAGTTGGTGAACGAAGGGGAGGTGGTCGTAGCAACCGATGCCCACACCGCGCGTGCGCACCACGCAGTGTCACGGGCCGAGATGCCCACCCGTGCCCTACGGATGTCCGATGGCGACCCCGCCCTACCCACCACCTACCTCGACTAGTCCATCCCCGGGCCAGCCTCCACCGTGCGCGCAGCCATTCTGTCGCTAGGGTTCTGCCTATGACTAGGGCGCTGCTGATCGTGGACGTTCAGAACGACTTCTGCGAAGGAGGGTCTCTTCCCGTCACCGGGGGCGTCGAGGTTGCGCGAAGAATCAGCGAGCATGTCGCCGCTCACCGCGAGGAGTATGCCGTCGTCGCAGCCACCGCCGATTGGCACGTCGACCCGGGCGCGCACTTTTCCGCCGAGCCGGATTTCAGCGACTCCTGGCCGGTGCACTGCGTAGTGGGGGCTGCGGGATCGCAGTTCCGACCCGAGCTTGAGGGTGCCCTGGAGCACGTGGAGGCGGTGTTCCGCAAAGGCGAGTTTGCCGCCGCCTACAGCGGGTTTGAGGGCAGCACCGAGGTGGCTGGTGCAACAGTGCAACTCGCTGCCTGGCTGCGCGATCAGCATGTTGACGAGGTTGATGTTGTCGGCCTCGCGACGGACTACTGCGTCAAAGCGACTGCGCTCGACGCCGCACGCGAGGGCTTTGCGACCAGAGTGCTACTTGACCTCACCGCCGGTGTCGCCGCGGACAGCACCGCGCTGGCGCTCGAACTTCTCGACGAAGAGGGCGTCGCCCTCGTCTAACTGCGTCGCGCTCGTCTAACCCTTGCGAACGACGTTTGTCTTGGCGACCTTGTCGTTCAGAGACTGCTTTTGGGCGTCCCACAACGGCCACAGACCGTTGATCAAAGGGAAGATGCTGGCAATTTGACCCAGAAGGGGAATCGTCCCCAGAAACTGCGGCCCGAACCATACGAGGGCCCGGATACCGCTGGTGCTCCACGGCAATTCGCCGTGCTCCTCACGCAGGCGCACCCGCAACCCGAGAATCAATTTGCCGGGGGTCCCGGACTTGAATCTGAGAAAAACGATCTCGTAAACCACGCTGAGCAGGGCACTGGCCAAGGCGAACGGGGCCGTGGCTGAGATCACATTGCCCAGGGCCGCGTCGGCCCCCGCTTCAGCCGTGGACGGGTCCGTCACAACGTCTAGGTAGGCCCGAAAGGTGTCCATCAAATCGGGGGCGACCAGCGGAATCAACAGAAGCGATAGCAGGCCGATAATGAGGCCATCGAAGATCCGTGCAAAGAATCGGCGCCACCAGCCCGAGATCTGCTGCCCATCCGGCGTTCGTGTGGCGCCGTCCGCCGCCTCGAACTGACCGCCCGGCATCGGCTGATAGCCCGTCGCCGAGCCGTACGCGCCGGGCGCTGACTCCCCAGACGAGCCACCATAGGAACGCTGATCATCCATCCACGCATTGCGGGTCTGGTCCAAGTTTGGGCGCTGGCGAGGGCTGGTGTGGCTGGTCCACTGAACCCCATCCCAATAGCGCAGGACCTCGATGTCTTGCGGGTCGTCGTACCACCCGGGCTGTTGGCTCATGCGGGCCACTCTTTCACATTGCGATGCCGATGTACTTGGTGTCGAGGTACTCCTCAATACCTACTGATCCGCCCTCGCGTCCGAGCCCTGATTCCTTGACCCCACCGAAGGGTGCGTAGGGGTTAGACACGACCCCCTGGTTCAGGCCCACCATTCCGGCGTCGATGCGCTCGGCAACGCGCAACGCCCGACGTAGATCGTTGGTGAAGACGTAGGCCACCAGTCCGTACTCGGTGTCGTTCGCGTGGGCAACAGCCTCGTCTTCGGTCTCAAAGGGCATGAGCGCGGCGACCGGGCCGAAGATCTCTTCTTTGGCCATCCGCGCCGAGGGGGATACACCCGTTAGCACCGTGGGCGGGTAGTAATATCCCGGTCCCGCTGGGCGCTTGCCTCCGGTGTGGATAGTGGCCCCACCGTCGACGGCTTCCTGCACCAACTCGTCCACGCTGGCCTGCGCCTTATCGTCGATCAGTGGGCCAACTTGGCTGCCCTCGACCGTGCCGTCGCCGACCGACAGCGCTGCCATCTTCTCGGTGAGCTTGGCCGCGAAGTCGTCCATCACGGACGACTGCACGTAGATGCGGTTGGCCGCAGTGCATGCCTCCCCCATATTGCGCATCTTGGCCTGCATACACCCGGCGACGGCCTCGTTGATGTCAGCGTCGGCAAACACTAGGAACGGCGCGTTGCCGCCCAACTCCATGGACGTGCGCAGCACCTTCTCCGCGCTCTGCTTCATCAAGACCTTGCCTACACCCGTCGATCCGGTGAACGACAGCTTGCGAGCAATTCCCGAGGTGATCAACGGCTCCATGACCGCACCGGACGAGCTGGTCGGGATGATGTTGACCACGCCAGGGGGCACGCCCGCCTCGGCAAGGATCCCGGCGAGCGCCAACATCGACAGCGGCGTCTGCTGCGCTGGCTTGAGGACGCTGGTGCAGCCCGCCGCGAGCGCCGGGCCTAGCTTTCGAGTGCCCATGGCCATGGGGAAATTCCACGGGGTAATGAGCAGACACGGGCCGACCGGTTGACGCGTCACGATAAAGCGCGCTCCCCCTTGGGGCGACGGCTGGTAGCCGCCCGATCCGCGCAGCGCCTCGGCGGCGAAGTGCCGGAAGAACTCCGCGGCGTAGCCAATCTCCCCG
>JBBSKS010000033.1:0-17788 GCA_038256095.1 Actinomycetales bacterium
ACGTTGCTGTGCTTGGGCATGTCCTGCTCCTTCGCTATGGGGTGAGCGCGCCTACCTTCGACCACCGTGTCGCATGTTGACCCCTCGTCGAGGGCGCCTCATCCGGGTACGTCAGACGCTAGAAGCCGGGACCGACATACCCGAGTCACCACCACAATGTGTGGATAACTGCGGGTAGCCCCAGCACCTGTGCACGAGCATAATCGCAAGTATGTTCGATTGCTGCCGACACGCCCGCTGCCCAGCCAATTGACAACCAGCGGGGGCTGGTGAGGGTCTTCGAGGCGGTTTACGCCACGTCGAGCCGGGCAATAGACTGGATCGCTGGCTCACCCCCCCAACCGTTTCAGGATTGCCTCACCATGTCTCTACTCGTCCAAAAGTACGGCGGCTCGTCGGTCTCCGACGTTGACGGCATCGCCCGGGTCGCCCGGCGCGTTGTCGATACCAAGCGTGCTGGTCACGACGTCGCCGTGGTCGTCTCCGCGATGGGCGACACGACTGATGAGTTGCTCGACCTTGCCAGAGCCGTCAGCCCTAGACCCCCTCCCGAGCGCGAAATGGACATGCTGCTCACCGCCGGCGAGCGCATCTCGATGGCACTGCTGGCGATGGCTATCGAGAGCCTCGGCGAGCGCGCCTACTCCTTCACCGGGGACCAGGCCGGGATGCGCACGGACAGTTCGCACGGTCGAGCGCGCCTGCTCAACGTGACCCCAGACCGGGTCCAGTCCACGCTGGCTGAAGGCGCTATTGCGATCGTCGCCGGATTCCAGGGTGTCTCCGAAGACGACAACATCACCACACTCGGTCGCGGCGGCTCGGACACCACCGCAGTCGCGCTCGCAGCGGCCCTCAAAGCAGACGTCTGCGAGATCTACACCGACGTCGACGGCATCTACACCGCTGATCCGCGCATCGTGCCTGCCGCGAGCCGAGTTAAGCGCATGACCATCGAAGAGACACTCGAAATGGCGGCTCATGGCGCCAAAATCCTGCACTTGCGGGCCGTGGAATATGCCCGCCGCTTCAACGTGCCCATCCACGTCCGGTCGTCCTTCTCAGATCAAGAAGGCACCTGGATTTTGGTCGGTCGACCACTCACCTCGGATCAGGAAGACACCATGGAAGAACCCCTCATCTCCGGCATCGCCCACGAGCAGTCGCTGGGCAAGATCACCGCCGTCGGCATACCGGATGTTCCCGGCGCCGCGGCAGCCGTGGTCGGAGCCGTCGCTGCCATCGGGGTCTCGATCGACATGATCGTGCAAAACGTGTCGACGTCGTCGGAGCGATCCGACATCTCCTTCACGCTGCCTGAGGAGGACGGTGAGCGCGCCATGGCCGCTATCGGCGCCATCCAGACAGAGATCGGCATCGCCGACGTCCTCTACACCTCCCATATCGGCAAGTTGTCGCTGATCGGGGCCGGCCTGCGCTCCAACCCCACCGTGGCCCAGCGCCTGTTCGAAGCGCTAGCTGGGGCAGGCGTCAACATCGAAATGATCTCCACCAGCGAAATCCGCATTTCGGTCATCACCGACCAGTTGCGACTTCCTGAGGCCGTGCGCGCCGTTCACACTGCCTTCAACTTAGACGCCGACGACCAAGCCGTGGTCTACGGCGGATCGGGACGATGAGCATGTCTTCAGGGATCACCGTGGCCGTCGTCGGCGCCACCGGTCAGGTCGGCACCGTGATGCGCCGCTTGCTGGTTGAGCGCGACGTCGCGATCAAGGCCGTGCGCTACTTCGCCTCTGCCCGCAGCGCCGGGACCGAGTTGGCCTGGGAGGGCCGCTGGAACAACGAGCCGTATGCCGGGACGCCGCGCCAGATCGTCGTCGAAAGCCTCGCCGATCTGACCGTTGACCTCTCCGGCATCGATGTCGCGGTGTTCTCCGCCGGGGGCGGAACGTCCAAGGAGCACGCGCCGCGCTTTGCCGAGGCTGGGGCTATCGTGGTCGACAACTCCTCCGCCTGGCGGATGGACGACCGTGTGCCGCTGGTCGTCAGCGAAGTCAACCCCGAAGCGCTCGACCAGGCCCAGGGCGCAGGCGGCATCGGGATCGTGGCCAACCCCAACTGCACCACCATGGCCGCCATGCCCGCGATCAAAGCCCTGCACGACGTCGCGGGGTTGCAGCGACTGATCGTGTCGACATACCAAGCCGTGTCGGGCTCAGGCGTTGCCGGAGTGGCTGAGCTTGCCAACCAATCGCGCGCGGCCGTCGGCGGTGACCTGGAGTCGTTAGCCCTCGGCAGCACCGGCGTGACGTTGCCAGAGCCGGGCGTCTATACCGACCCGATCGCCTTCAACGTCATCCCGTATGCCGGCGACCTGGTCGACGACGGATCGCTGGAGACCGCTGAAGAGCAGAAACTGCGCTTCGAGTCCCGCAAGATCCTCGGATTGCCGAACCTCGCGGTGGCCGGGACGTGCGTGCGGGTTCCGGTTTTCAGCGGTCACAGCCTCGCCGTGCATGCCGAGTTCGCCAAGCCGATCAGTGCAAAGCAGGCCACAGAGATTTTGGCGAAAGCACGCGGAGTGGTGCTGACCGACATCCCGACCCCCTTCAAAGGCGCAGGCCAAGACCCGACCTATGTGGGCCGCATCCGGGCGGACCAGTCGGTCCCGGGCGGCCGCGGGCTGGTGATGTTCATCGTGGGCGACAACCTGCGTAAGGGGGCTGCGCTGAACGCAGTGCAGATCGTCGAGGCACTCATCAGCCGGGGCACGCTCACCGCTCAGCGGTAGTGCAGCTTGAACGGCTCTCGCACGGTGGCCCCGATGATTTTCTCGGTATCGAACCCGCGCCCCACCCGGGACGTGAGTAATCCAGGTCGCCCCAGGGCCGATGCACTGACGGCGATCCCTACTCGCGACAGCACGAGAACCACGGCTACCCCGCCGGCAAGGAGGAAGCCGGACACGACCACCATGCCAGGCTCTAGCAGAACGTCAGCGCTTCCTCCGCCCACCAGGGCCATCGCCAGGGCTGCGATGACGCTCAGGGCGGCGAGCACACCCCATCGAAGCGGGAGCCGCTTGGTGCGATAGACGTCGTATGCAGGCTGCGGGGGCATCGTGGTTGTGACGATATCGACTTGGTGCCGGTTCCACGCATCTGTGCTCACGTGATCCGTGACTGGTCACTTCTCAGCGATAGACCTGCTTGCCGGATTCGCCAAGCACCCGTGCACTATCGCGTCGGCACGCAGGTCCCCATCTGCTATCCCTCATCACCAGGGGATACAACGGGGCAAAATGTTGAAGCCTTCCGATGTTGTCCTGCATGCGTTGGCTCGTACCTGCCAAGGGGGTCCGCCAACCGGCTCCGCGAGGTCTCGCCCAGGGAGTCCGGCTCCATAAGACCGGCGCCGTGTCCCATCCACGCTGTGTGCGCACTCCCCGTAGCGTGACGCAGTCAACGGTGCTCAGATCGCACCACTGACGCACGCGCCGTGTCATCGCGCGCGGGTGGCCGATGCGGGTGCCGCTGACCACTATGCGGGCCTCTACTTCGATCCAGGCCACAACGATCAGCATGATGGCGATACCCACGAAAATTGCCTGTACCTGGATGCGCTGCTGCGCGGGCTGAGCCGGCGCCCACCAAGACCGCCAAGAGCGCGCTAGTCAGAACGAGCGAAACGAAGAGTAGTACCACGCGCCACCGGCCAACGCCAGGGTGGGCACGGTATGAACGGACCGGGACTCCATCGAGCTCGTAGCGCTTCATCCCGTGCGCACGGCGCACATGGACCGGAAGGGCAGCCTCGTCGTTCTCGTTTCGCCACCGACGCCGCAACAGGTTCTGCACAGCCCCGACCCGTCGAGAGGTGGGTCGCCAGAGGATGGTGTCCGCCTTCACGCCCGCGCTGTAGTCCAGATACTCCTCGGCACTGAGCCCAACAAAGGCGTTCAGGGCCGTGAGCTGCGCGAAGCGCTGACCGCAGATGGGGAGCGCTCATGCCTTGCGTCGGTCCGACGGGAAGCGCCGCTCGGGGGGAATCTGCAGGTCATCGCACAATGCCAGCCAGACGCGCCGAACTGGCTCCCCTGCTTCGATGGCGTCCGTCGCGGTCTGATCCCCCATCGCGTGGATGGCGTGACCACTAGCGATGGACCGCCCGTAGGGCCCGCCAAACTCTTGCTCCATGAGCGCCCAGAATTCGCTCAACCTCATGACCGCAGAGGGTACGTGATCCTCAGAGAAGCCATACTTCGGCTCGGCCCATTCCCCACCTAGGGCACTCGATGAGCGGCAGCCGTTAGCCATTGCCAACGAGAACAGCGCGCACCATGCTGGCTTGCATGACCCGTCGCGGTGTTCCTCGAGGCGTTGCATTGACTGCCGCCGCGACAGTCCTCATTCTGCTGGCGAGCGCTCATCGCTACGGCTACCACCGCGACGAGCTCTACTTCATGGCCTAGATCAGCACCCGTCGTGGGGGTATGTCGATCAGCCCCCCTTGGTCCCGCTGCTCGCCGCAGCAATGGACTCGTTGGGAGGTGGATCGCTCACGATGTTGCGGCTTCCATCGGCCCTGGCGAGCGGCTATCGGGGCGTTGGTGATCTGGATGCCTAACCTCATCCGGCAGATCCAGAATGATCTGCCTGTCCTGGCGATGTCGGGCCCTATCGGCGGGATCGTCGGCGACATGTGAGCCGCGGTCGTTGATCTTGCCGTTCCAGTTCGTGCTGGCCGTCCCGATCTGGACCGTCGGCCTCTGGCATCTATGACGTTCCCTGCAGCTGAATCCGGGGCGGCGACTGGCCTTGGCCGCTGCCGCCACCTGGACTGCTGGTCGTCCGCGTCGGATGCTGCATTACCGTCCCGACATCACCACCGTCAGCCCACCCAACAGTTTGTATGGCGAGGGGCCGCCGTCAGATGCTGCTGAGGTCGCGGTCGTGGTCGGCTTCGACGAACCGGAACTCGACTTTTGTGACTCTCTTGTTGTGACCAGGGTCATCGACAACGGCCTCGACCTCGACCTCGAAGAACAGGGCGACACGGTGTGGCTATGCCGGATCGACGTGGAGTGGAACCCCATCTGGCCACAGCTGCGGCATATCGGCTAGAGCGGTATCCCGCTCAAAGACTTAATGACGATCAGGCCAGGGTGATTCAGATAGGCGCCCGATCGATCCAGCAGAATCGCTGACATACCGACCGCTTGGGCTCCGCGCACGTCGTTCTCCAGAGAGTCCCCGACCATAAGAACCTCTGCAGGGGCTAGGCCCAAGAGATCAAGGGCACCCTGAAAGGCGCGGGAATCAGGTTTGCCCGCGGGCAAAGTCGAAGAACAGATCACAGTGTCGACCAGACCAGACAACCCGGTCACCTGAAGCTTTCGGCCCTGCTGCTCTGTCTCGCCGTTGGTCAGGACACTGCATCCCAGCCCCCGCCGCCGCAGCGCGAACAAGGTCGGAGCTGCGTCATCGAAGGGATGCCAGTTGGCCTCATAGGCACGCAAGTAGTCGGCGAAATGCGCGTCCGCATCGTCATCGGACACGAGGTCGAGATGGGGCAGAAAATCACGCACCCGAGCGCGGCGCTGTTCTTGGAAAGTGACGAGCCGACGCTGCCATGCTTTGAAGTGCGGCGCCGAGATGTGCTCCCACCGTCTTCTCAATTCGGTGTCGGTGCCAATAAGGCCATGCTCGCGCGCCCAGGGCACGACAGCCGCATGGGCAGCCGCGCCTTGATCAACCAACGTGTCGTCGAGGTCGAACAGGACAGCCCGGATCACATCGATTCGGCAATGCGCTTGATAGCGGCCAGGGTTCGTGGGATGTCGTCCACGGCCTGCCGTGTCCGGGTCTCGATGGCCTCGTCTGCCTTGTCGTCGTATTGCTCGGCAAAATACTGCAGACCTGCCGGCAAGAAAGTCCAGGTCTCGCTGAGCTCTGTGGCGTCGCCCGAGGTCTTGAGGTCGTACGACCACCGCACGTATCCCTGACCCACTTCCCAGGCGAATCGGACGCCAGGATCGGCCGCGATGACGGTTGACGTCGTCTGCCACTTCCGCGACGCCGTTTCGTTGTAGCCGGTGAAGGTCGCGCCGACCCCGGTCTGAGCCGGATCGTCCCATTCGCAGCGCACACAGGTTGGACTCCACTCCCCCGTGCGCCCAATGTCACTCACCACGGAGTAGACCGCCTGAGGTGGCGCGTGAACGGTGATTGACTGGATGTGGGTATTGGGCTCCATAGCGGCTCAGAGTATCCACCCGTCCGATGGGCGTTGCCGGGCGGGGAAGCGCTCTGTCGGTCCGCAGTGAGAGGATGCTGTCTAGTGTCCGCAGAGATCATCGGAGATGATCGACGGTGACCTCAATGAGACGACCTGTGGCAATGAAAGAAACGGAGTGGCGATGAGCGGTCAGCCTGAATTGAAGTGGTGGCAGAAGGCGTTAGTGCTTCTCAACGTATGGCGTCCGCCGCACCGCACCCAGCACCACGTGGCGCGTGACATGCCCCGCCCCGAAGCGCCTCCCGTCACCGGCGCCTACGGCAACACCGTCGTCCAGGATGGCTCGACGCGTCGCGTGCCGCAGCGCAAGGACACCTGACACTGAGCGACGTCCTCAAGCGCTTCTCGACGCCGACCCAGGCATGGTTCTCGGCGTCGTTTGCTGGGCCAACGACGGCTCAGATCGGGGCATGGGATGCCATCAGTCAGGGACAGCACACGCTGGTCGTGGCTCCCACTGGCTCGGGCAAGACACTGTCGGCCTTTTTGTGGGCGATCGACCGCTTGTGGGCTGTGCCGCGCGACCCCGACTCGCCTCGGTGTCGGGTGCTCTACGTGTCGCCGCTTAAAGCTCTCGCCGTCGATGTCGAGCGCAACCTGCGATCACCCCTGGTCGGCATACGTCATGCTGCGCATCGGCTGGGTCGGCCCGTGGACGACCTATCGGTCTCGATCCGCTCGGGCGACACCCCAGCGGCTGAGCGACGAGCCTTCGCAAAACACGGCGCCGACGTGCTCATCACCACCCCAGAATCACTCTTTCTGCTGATGACGTCTGCGGCCCGCTCCGCGTTGGCTGGGGTTGAGACGGTCATCATTGACGAAGTTCACGCCGTGGCAGGCACTAAGCGTGGGGCGCACTTAGCAGTCACCCTTGACCGCCTCGATCACCACCTCACCAAGCCGGCGCAGCGCATCGGTTTGTCGGCCACCGTTCGCCCCGTTGAGGAAGTTGGCCGCTATCTTGCCGGTGGGCGGCCCGTCACCACGGTCCAACCACCCTCGGAAAAGCTGTGGGACTTAAGCGTCAACGTCCCGGTCGCGGACATGACCGACCCCGGTTTCGTCGAACCCACCCAACAGACCCCCGGTTATTGGCCCCAACCGGGTGCCGAAAGAGCCTCTTCAACGACGGACAGCTCTGACGAGCCGAAGGATGGCGACGATGACTTCACCACCGGAGCCGGGCCAGTCCTGCCTGGCCTCGACGGCGAGGAAGACATCTGGAGCCCGCCGACGACGGACCCCACTGAGCGAGCCTCGATCTGGCCTCACGTCGAGCGCACGGTGGTCGACCTCGTCGCCAACCAAACGTCCACCTTGGTGTTCGCCAACTCCCGCCGTCTCGCCGAGCGGCTGACCTCGCGGCTCAATGAGATCTGGGCTGACCGCACCGATGCAGAAAATGCCGACCCCGACGACGAAGCAACCCTGCCAGGTCAAGGTCCCGCCGCTCAGGTCATGGCCCAGTCCGGCACCTCCCACGGCGCCGCTCCGGTGCTCGCCCGAGCCCACCACGGCTCGGTGAGCAAGGAGCATCGCGCCGAGATCGAAGACGCCCTCAAATCGGGCCGCTTGCCTGCTGTGGTGGCAACTAGTTCGCTCGAACTCGGCATTGACATGGGTGCCGTCGACTTAGTCGTTCAAATCGAGTCACCACCGAGCGTCGCCAGCGGGTTGCAGCGGGTGGGCCGCGCTGGGCACCAAGTCGGCGCGGTCTCGCACGGTGCTTTCTTCCCTAAGCATCGCGGCGACCTCGTGCAGACGGCCGTCGTCGTCGACCGGATGCGGGCTGGGCAGATCGAGGCCCTGCACGTGCTGCGTAATCCCCTCGACGTACTCGCCCAGCAGATCGTGGCCATGGTGGCGATGGACGAGTGGGCCGTCAGCGACCTCTTCGACCTGATCCGCCGCAGCGCCTCCTACTCAGCGCTGCCCCGGCCGCTGTTCGAGGCAACGCTCGACATGTTGGCTGGTCGATACCCCGGCGAAGACTTCGCCGACCTGCGGCCCCGCGTGGTCTGGGACCGCGTCAACGACACCGTCACCGCACGCCGGGGTGCCCAACTTCTCGCGGTCACCTCCGGCGGCACCATCCCTGACCGCGGCTTGTATGCCGTGATGCTGGCAGGCGGTGACGGCCCTGGCCGTCGCGTCGGTGAGCTCGACGAGGAGATGGTCTACGAGTCACGCATCGGGGATGTCTTCACCCTGGGCACCACCTCGTGGCGGATCGAAGACATCACCCGCGACCAGGTTCTAGTCACCCCTGCACCCGGGCAGATCGGGCGGCTTCCGTTCTGGAAGGGCGACGCCATCGGGCGCCCCGCCGAGCTCGGAAAGGCCGTTGGCGCGTTCGTCCGAGAAATGTCGAACACCCCCCGCGCCAAGGCCGAAACCCTGCTGACCGAGCGGGGCCTCAACCGCTATGCGGCCGCAAACCTGCTGGACTACCTCGGCGAGCAACAGGAAGAAGCCGGCCGCGTCCCCGACGACAGAACTCTCGTGGTGGAGCGCTTCCGCGACGAGATCGGTGACTGGCGCGTCGTCATACACAGCCCGTTTGGCACGCCGGTGCATGCGCCGTGGGCGTTATGCGTCTCGGCCCGCATGCGCGAGCGATTCGGCGCCGACGTGCAGGCGATGGCTGCCGACGACGGGATCGTGTTGCGGCTACCTGACCTCGTCGAGGACGAGGGCTCGACTTTTGACGCGGACCTGATCGAGATGCTGACGCTGGACCCCGACGAAGTCCATGACATGGTCACTCGTGAGATCGGCGGGTCCGCGTTGTTCGCGGCCCGGTTCCGCGAGTGTGCCGCCCGCGCCCTGCTACTCCCCCGTCGTTCCCCCGGCAAACGCCAGCCACTGTGGCAGCAACGCCAACGCTCGGCACAGTTGCTGGAGGTCGCCTCGCGCTACCCAACGTTCCCGATCGTGCTCGAAACCGTGCGCGAGTGCATCCAAGACGTCTACGACGTGGATGCACTGCAGCAACTGATGCGCGACATCGACTCCCGCACCGTCTCCGTCGTCAGCATGACCACCCAGAGCGCGTCGCCGTTCGCCCGGTCAATGCTCATGGGCTACATCGCGCAGTTCTTGTATGAGGGCGACTCACCTCTGGCTGAGCGTCGAGCAGCCGCGTTGTCACTCGACCCCGCCTTGCTGGCCGAATTGCTCGGGCGGGGCGAGGGCGCGCAGCTGCGCGATCTGCTCGACCCCCAGGTCGTCACCGACACGTTCAACCAACTGCAGCGCCTCACCGCCGACCGAGCCTGCCGTGACGCCAACGACGTCACCGACCTGCTGCGCACGCTCGGCCCCTTGAGCACAGCAGAGATCACGGAGCGCATCGTCGAAGATGCCCGCAAGCACGCACTCGCGTGGCTTCAAGAGCTCTCCGAGCGGCGGCTCATCATCGCCGTTCGGGTCGCCGGGGACGAACGGTGGGCCGACGCCCAAGACGCCGCCCGACTGCGCGATGCCCTCGGGGTCGCGCTGCCGGTCGGAGTGCCCGCGATCTTCACCGAGCCCGTCGACGACCCACTCGGTGACCTGGTCCGCAGGTACGCACGCACCCACACCCCCTTCACCCTCAACGAGTTGGCGCAGAGGCTAGGGATAGGGCGAGCCATCGCGGGCGAAGCGGTGCGCCGACTCGTGGACTCGGGCCGGATGGTCGAAGGTGCCTTGCGGCCACTCAGCCTCGCCCCCGACATCGACCTCAGTGCGGCGGCGGCCCCCGCCGGGTCCGAATCCATCGAGCTCTGCGACGCCGACGTGATGCGGATGCTGCGTCGTCGGTCGCTAGCCGCGCTGCGCCAAGAAGTCGAACCGGTTACTCAAGAGACCTACACCCGGTTCTTGACCGGCTGGCAGTCGATCGGCGAGCTGCGTGGCGTCGATGGAGTGCACCGGGCTGTTGAGCAGTTGGCCGGGGCTCACGTCCCGGCGAGTGCTCTCGAATCGCTCATTTTGCCCGCGCGGGTGCGCGATTACGTGCCGGGCATGCTCGACGAGTTGATGACCGCCGGTGAGGTGATGTGGCAGGGCCACGCGTCGCTGCCCGGTGACGACGGGTGGATCTCGCTGCACCTCGGGGACACCGCCCACCTGACCTTGGCACCAGGTGACATTGCCACCCGTTCACTCAACCCCGAGTCGCCCGCCCCCGACAAAGAATCGGAGCGCGACCATACCCAACGGGTGTTGTCGGTGCTCGAGAGCGGCGGCGCCTATTTCTTCCGTGCCTTGGCCGATTCAATGGGCGGAGATCCGCCCATTGACGACACCACCGTGCTGGCGACGATGTGGGAGTTGGTCTGGGGTGGGCGGCTCACTGGCGATACACTCAGCCCC
Source organism: Actinomycetales bacterium (assembly GCA_038256095.1). Lineage (GTDB taxonomy): Bacteria > Actinomycetota > Actinomycetes > Actinomycetales > Dermatophilaceae > Ornithinicoccus. The sequence goes on from JBBSKS010000033.1 coordinate 10,624, forward strand.
GTGCGGATGATGCTCGTCGGGGGCAAGGGAGCCCACAAGTCGCGGCGCAGCACGCCCCGCTCAGGGCGCACCACCCGATGGTCTCGTCCGTCTGCAGGACTCGGTGGGACTGGCCTGGGCGGGGCAGGTTTGCCTGGCGCTCCCACGCCACAACGCCCTCGTATGCCGACGCGCACCGGACCTGCCACGGCTGCCGGTCGGTGGTCGCTGCTGCCCGAGGTGGTCACCGATCCGACCGTGCGCGCCTTGGCGACGGCTGAGCAACTGCTGGATCGCTACGGGGTGCTGACCAGGGGCAGCGTGGTCGCCGAGGGCATCGTCGGTGGGTATGCCGGCGTCTACCGCATCTTGGCCGGCGCCGAAGAAGCAGGCCGGGTGAGGCGTGGGTACTTCGTCGAACACCTGGGCGCAGCGCAGTTCGGCACCACCGGGGCCGTCGACCGGATGCGCGCCCTATCCGAGGGAATCGCACCTGCGACTGCTTCCGGCAGCCCCCCGTCGCAGGGCAGCGCGAAGCAAGCACGCGCCATCGTGCTCGCGGCCACGGACCCTGCCAACCCGTTCGGTGCCTCGGTGCCCTGGCCCGAGCGCAGCACCAACACCAACAAGACGAGCGACGGTAGAGACGCCCACACCGGGCAGCACCGCCCGGGACGCAAGGCGGGTGCCCTCGTGGCCCTCGTGGATGGTCACCTCGGTCTTTACCTCGAGCGCGGCGGACGGACCGCCCTGACCTACACCCAGGACCCCGATCAACTGGCATCCATTGCCCGAGGGCTCAGTGACCAAGTCATGCACCGCAGTGTCACGTCCCTCATCGTGAGGAAGATCGACGGTGGGCCGGCACTATCCAGCACTCACCCCTTTGCCACAGCCCTGACCGAGGCGGGGTTCCACACCGCGCCGCAGGGTCTGCGAATGCGGCGCTAGAGGCGTGCCCGAGGGCGATGCCGTTTGGCGCACCGCGCGGCGCCTGCATACGGCACTGGCGGGGCAGGTGGTCGTGCGCAGCGACTTAAGAGTGCCGAGTCTGGCCACGACGGATCTCTCGGGCAGGCGCACGATTGAGGTCGTCCCCCGCGGTAAACACATCCTGCACCGGCTAGAGGGCGATCTCACCCTTCACAGTCACCTCCGCATGGACGGCCGCTGGAGGACTTTCCGAGCAGGCGCGGCGACCGCCAAAAAGACCAACGAGGACCACACCGTGCGAGCCGTGCTCGTCACTGAGGTGCGGGCTGCCGTCGGCACCAAACTCGGGATGCTGGAAGTGGTGCGCACCAGCAACGAAGCCATCATCGTCGGACATCTTGGGCCTGACCTGCTCGACCCCGCCTTCGATGAGCACGTGGCCCTAGAGAATCTGCTTTCGAAGCCTGAGCGTCCGATTGCCGAGGCCCTGCTGGATCAACGCAACTTAGCGGGCATCGGCACGATCTGGGCTTCCGAGCCCCTCTTCATCCAGGGATTGAGCCCGTGGAGCCAGGTCGCCGACGTCGGCGAGGCGCCCATCACCGACCTGGTGCGGATGACCCGGCGACTGCTGGTGATGAGTTGCCGCCTCGGGCGGACCACGATCACGGGTCGCTCAGACAATGCCGACGACGCGTGGGTGCACGGGCGCATGGGATTGCCCTGCAAGAAATGCAGCACCACCATTCGGCTCGCTCCGATGGGGCAGCAACCTCAAGAGCGCGTGATGTTCTATTGCCCGACCTGCCAGGGCGGGATGTCGCCGCGAGACACCGGGTCCGCCCAGACACCACTGGGACACCGACGACGAGAGTTGTGACAGGTCGCTGCTGCAGTGGCGGTCGGGTCCATCGTTGGAAGGGAGCGGACGCTGGCCGACACGACGCTCAGGCAGCGGAGTGCACAGCGCTCGCAGCGCGGAGCATGCCTGCTTTGGTGAGCGCATCGCGTTGGATGGGCCTAGCCAAACCGTCGGCCATCAGCACACCCACCTGGTGCTCGGTCGCCTCAGCCAAACTCACGCGGTGTCCCACGTTGCTCAGCATCTGCCCCATCGGCAGGTCGAGAGCTTTGCAAATGGAGGCTAACAGCTCAGACGAGGCCTCTTTTTCACCGCGCTCAACCTCGGAAAGATAGCCCAGCGAAACGGCTGCACTGGCGGACACTTCACGCAGGGTCCGGCCTTGGACTTGGCGCTGCTCGCGCAGCACGTCGCCTAATTCGCGTCGTAAGAGCACCATGGTCTTCCCTCCCTTTGCTGGTCTGCGTCGAGGTCGTTCATCGTGATGAGGTGTTCGTTGCTGAGGTGCCGTGCGGATGGAGCCACCCTCTAATGATGTGCTCTAGCGTACCCCGCCAGCGTGTGACGGTGCAGCCGGTGGGGTCCTTTGTAGCGTAGCCAAGACCAGTGACAGGCCTTGTGTCGTTGCCTCACTACGGATCTGCGACCGGGTGCCACGTGTGGTTAACGCCACGTGGGCCGCAACTTCTTCCCCGCCTATCCCAGGACCCACCACCGCCAGATGAACCGTGCCCGGCGGATGTCCCTCGCTTGAATCCGGCCCGGCAACACCGGTGGTGGCGACCGCCACGTCCACGCCAAGCGCGGCCCGCGCCCCCGAAGCCATCGCCTCGGCACACACTCGCGAGACCGCCCCGTGGATGCCCAACAGATCGGAGGAGACCCCCAGCGCGCTCTCTTTGAGGTCCACTGCGTAGGCAACGATGCCGCCCCTGACCACATCGCTGGCACCGGGCACGGCGATGAGTTCCGCCATCACCAATCCTCCGGTCAGCGACTCGGCTGCCCCTAGCGTCCAGCCCCGCGAACGGCACTGGTCAATGACGGTGCGCGCTAGGTCGCTGCCCGTGTCCGACACATGCTCGGCTGGGAGACTAGGCAGCGACATCCGAGCCTCGCCACACCCGCCAAGCCTTCATGACGTAGTCGACGCCAGTGACCACAGTGACGAGCAACGCGGCATACATCACTGCCAGCCCGACGGTCTGCAAGAAGCCCGCCAGCGGCAGGATCAACAGGGTCAGGCCAATGGACTGAAGTGTCGTTTTCAGTTTGCCGCCACGACCGGCGGGGATCACGCCGCGACGAATCACGATGAACCGCAAAACGGTGACGCCGATTTCGCGGACCATGATCACCACGGTCACCCACCACGCCAACTCTCCAATTAGCGAGAGACAGATAAGCGCCGCACCGATCAGCGCCTTATCGGCGATGGGGTCCGCGATCTTGCCGAAGTTGGTCACCAGTCCCTGCTTGCGGGCCAGGTCGCCATCGAGCCAATCGGTGAACATGGCCAGGATGAAGATCAACGTCGCCCAGAGCCGCATGCTCGTGGAGGAGCCATCGTCGGCCACCATCACCAAGACAAAAACGGGGACCAGCACAATGCGCAGCATCGTCAGCGCGTTGGGGATATTCCAGGGGCTGACTGCCGGTGCCGGTGCCTCGCTCATGGGGCGCTAGTTCTCCAGCACCCGGGCCATGAGGTCGACCCCCGTGGATGCGGTGACTTCGGCCGTCAAGATGTCACCGATGGCCGCTCCCCCGGCACCGACCAACGTGGTGCTGCCGTCGACGTCGGGGCCCTGCTGCTCGGCCCGACCGATGACGTCCGCGGTGTCGGGGTCGATCTCTTCAATCATCACCTTGACCGTTGCGCCGATCCGCTCGGAGGCCCGCTGAGAGGTGAGTTCTTCGATGAGCGAGCCCACCCGATCCACGCGCTCAGCGATGACATCGGGGGCGATCTTGTCTGCATACGTCTCGGCTTCGGTGCCGTCCTCATCGGAGTATCCGAACACGCCCACCACGTCGAGTCGCGCGGCCTCAAGGAAGTCCGTGAGCTCCCGCACGTCGTCCTCAGTCTCACCCGGGAAACCGACGATGACGTTGGTCCGGATGCCCGCCTCAGGCACCCGCGAGCGGACGCTGTCCAAGAGGCCAAGGAAGGACTCGCGGTCACCGAAACGCCGCATCCGCCGCAGCAACGGCCCTGATGCGTGCTGGAACGATATGTCGAAGTACGGCATGACCTTCGGGGTATGTGCGAGCACATCGAGCAGGTCGGGGCGGATCTCTGCGGGCTGGAGATAGCTAACCCGCACCCGCTCGATCCCCGGCACCGCCGTCAACTCGGGCAGCAGCTGCTCGAGCAGCCTCAGGTCGCCGAGATCTTTGCCGTAGGACGTGGTGTTTTCGCTGACCAGGAAGACCTCTTTGACACCCTGCTCGGCCAGCCACCTGGCCTCGGTCACGATCTCGTGGGGCCTTCGTGACACGAACGACCCGCGAAACATCGGGATGGCACAGAATGCGCACCGTCGGTCGCACCCTGAGGCGATCTTTAGAGGGGCCCACGGGCGACCGTCAAGGCGAGCGCGCATGACACGCGGACCGGAGGCGGGGGCTACATCTTCAAGCGGTTTCCCACCTTCAAGCGGGGCCTGCTGGTGGCCGGGCAGGGCCACCGAGCTCGATGCCGTATGCCGAGCGGCCGGCGCCATCGGCAGCAGTGTGCGCCGGTCGCGGGGCACGTGAGAGGCAACCTTATTGCCGTCAAGAATGGTCTGCAGATGAGTCGACATCTCCGCATAGGAATCGAAGCCAAGCACCGCATCGGCTTCGGGCAACTGCTCGGCCAGCGTGGCGCCATACCGCTCGGCGAGGCAGCCCACGGCCACCACCTTCTGCGTGCGGCCGCTCTCTTTGAGGTCCCCAGCCTCGAGCAGTGCGTCGATCGAGTCCTTTTTGGCCTGTTCAACGAACCCGCAGGTATTGACCACCGCGACGTCAGCCTCAGCCGCGTCGGCCACCAGCGTCCAGCCCCCGGCCTGCAGACGTCCGGCAAGTTCTTCGGAGTCGACCTCATTGCGGGTGCACCCCAAGGTGACAAGGGCGACACTGCGCTGAACGGTCATCCGGACACCCTACGTCTTAGGGCCACAACTGTGTCGATCGTCCGGGCTCTGATCGGAGGCTTACCGGGCACCCAAACATGCAAAGAGGGGCTTATCATCCCGAAACCCCAGGTCGCCGCCCATGTATGCATGTCTGGGTGCCCGCACAATCGTTCTCCGGCGGCCAACTCACAGCTGCGCGGGGCATGTGGGGACGATCTAGCGGCGGAACTTGATGAGTGTCAGGCCCAGCAGGCGTGCGATCACCAGGGCGATGTAGTTCATCCCCGTGAGCATCTGCAGCATCACGATGGACCGCGCAAAGTTTGCGTCTTGGGTGGTGTTGGGCGAGATGTCGGACAACCCGGTGCCGGTCAGCGTTGTGGTCGATAAGAACAACAACTCGAACCAGGTCAGTTGCCTCTCCACCCCACCCACCGTGAACGAGTCACCGAGATAAACTTGGACGGCGCCGTAGGTGTAGGCATAAGCCCAGACGAGCACCGTGAAGGTTGCCCCGGTGGCCATCAGCTCATCACGGCTAACCCACGCGTCGGCAAACATGTAACGCAGAAGCGACACAGCGGTATAGAAGTAGAACAACGCGTGCGAGGCGTTCGACACGAACTCCAGCCATTCGATGTCCGAGTACACCGCCTCAGCGATGGTGAGCACGACGACGGGTGCGCCGAGCGAGTAGGCGATGATCCGGGTGGAAGGCGTCCGGTTGACCGCTAGGACCGCGACCCCGAGCACCACAAGGCCAAACATTGAGATAACGACACGCCCGGTGCCGTCATCTTCAGTGAACGGGAATACCAAGATCCCCAGGATTTGGGCCCCGAGCAGCACACCTGAGGGGTACTCCTTGAGCGCGTCCCACCCGCGCCGGAGCCGGCTGCGCCCGGCGGCGCCCGCATAATCAAACATGGGTTGAGCGTAGTCACTGACGCTCGGTCAGAGACCACGCATCTTCGTCGGACTCCGCGTCTTCTTCGGGTATGCCGTCAAACTGGGCTTCGGTAGGGTCCGCCAACTCGTCGGGGACAGGCTCGGGGTCAAGGCCCTGCAGCGAAGCCAACGTTGCTTCGAGATCGTCGGGCTTGACGAGCACATCGCGCGCCTTGCTGCCTTCGGACGGCCCCACGATGGCTCGCGATTCCATCAAGTCCATCAGGCGCCCGGCCTTGGCGAAGCCCACGCGCAGTTTGCGCTGCAGCATCGATGTCGAGCCGAATTGGGTCGTGATGACCTGCTCGACTGCCTGCAAGAGCAAGTCGAGGTCGTCGCCGATGTCCTCGTCGACCTGCTTCTTGATCGGCTTGGCCGTGACGTCCTCGCGGTAACTGGGCTTCAACTGCCCGGTGACGTGCGCCACCACATCGCTGATCTCGGACTCGGAGACCCACGCGCCCTGGACACGCATTGATTTGCTGGCGCCCATCGGCAAGAACAGAGCGTCACCCTGACCAATGAGCTTCTCCGCGCCCGGCTGGTCCAGCACGACCCGCGAATCGGTGACCGAGCTGGTCGCAAACGCCATCCGCGACGGCACGTTGGCCTTGATCAAACCCGTGACCACGTCGACCGACGGACGCTGGGTGGCCAACACCAAGTGGATGCCAGCGGCGCGAGCCAACTGCGTGATCCGCACGACCGACTCTTCGACGTCACGCGGAGCGACCATCATCAGGTCGGCCAGCTCATCGACGACGACGAGCAGGTAGGGGTAGGGCTGCAACACGCGCTGCGACCCGGCGGGCGGCGAAATGGTGCCAGCCTTAGCGGCCTTGTTGAAGTCGTCGACGTGCTTAAAACCGAAGGCCGACAGGTCGTCATACCTCTGGTCCATCTCTTTGACCACCCAGGCGAGGGCTTCAGCAGCCTTTTTGGGGTTGGTGATGATGGGGGTGATCAGGTGCGGGATGCCTTCGTATGCCGTCAGCTCGACGCGCTTGGGGTCGACCAAAATCATCCGAACTTCATCCGGCGTGGATCTCATCAGAACCGAGGTGATCATCGAGTTGATGAAGCTGGACTTACCCGAGCCGGTGGCACCGGCAACAAGGAGGTGCGGCATCTTGGCGAGGTTGGCGATGACGTATCCGCCTTCGACATCCTTGCCCACACCCATCACCATCGGGTGTGTGTTGTTGTGCGCGGCCTGGCTGCGCAGCACGTCACCGAGCGACACATTTTCGCGGTCCGTGTTGGGGATCTCGACACCGACGGCCTTCTTGCCAGGGATCGGACTCAAGATGCGCACGTCCGC
>JBBSKS010000034.1:0-16935 GCA_038256095.1 Actinomycetales bacterium
GCCAAACCCTGGCCCTGGTCGCCCCCAATACGGCTGATCGGCAAACGATGCTCGCCGCCCAGTGCGGGCCACGTCTTCGCGCCACGTCACGAGTCGCTCGCACGCTCGGCATACCGAAATGCGGGCGTCCAAGTCCGCGACCCTGTCCGCGCTCTCGGCGAGTGCCGCAACCTCGTCGGCGTTCGTCGCCACCGGGGTATGCCGATCGGCGGGGTCACCAGGCCAGCCCGCACCCGGGGGCACCGGGGAGGCGAAACGCTGACCGGTCAGCGGATGCGGGTCACCATCGCCGTCCTTCCCGCTGTGGTCGTCGTGGGCCTCGTCCCAGACCGCCACCTAGTCTCCTGTCCTCAGATAGCGGTTGGTGAACGTGTTGCCAAAGGTGTTGTCCGGGTCCAACCGCCTCGCCAAGGCACGAGCATCGTCGATGCGCGGATACCAGGCGCTCACCACCTCGGCCGGCATGGTCGCGACTTTGCCCCAGTGCGGCACCGGCACAAAAGGCTCCAAGACCCGCTCCACCTCACGGCATGCAGCCTCGGCAGCGCTCGCATCGGGATCCCAGGTGAAGTGGATTCCCAGCATGCCGGTCTCCCCCGCCGGGCTCAGCCACAGCCCATCGGCCGCGAGAGTGCGCAGTTCACAGATCTGCATCGCGTCTCGCACGGGCGCGCCAACCTGCCACAGAGCTCGCAAGGCCGCGGGACCGTCGGCGCGGGTGACGTAATACTCCGACTGCAACTCTGCCCCACTGCTGCTCGGCGGCACGTCCGGGGCGAAATGCGGCAACCGCTCAAACCAGCGTCCGGGTATGCCGCCTTGCACGGTGCATCCTTCGCCTTCCTGACCGGACACGGGACGCCGGGGGCCATCGGCTGGCGTGGCACCGAAGGGCCTCAGGTCGGGGTCGGTTTCATCCATCCGCCGCTTCGCCCATACATCGCCGAAGCCCTGCGGGTCCAGGAGAGTGAAGACACTGATGCTGTAGGCCGAGGCCATAATGGCGTCGAAGCGATCAAGGCCGGTCGCAGTGTCGATGCCTTGCCACACCGTTTGGGCCACGGCATATGACGGCTCGACGTCAAGCGTCAACGAAGTGATGATGCCGTGCGCCCCTAACCCGGGAAGCACTCCAGCGAAGTCTGGGTCGGAGCGGTCCAGCGTGATCACGTCGGCGGATGCCGTGACCATCGCAACCGCGCGCACGGCCGCGGCCATGCACGTCGCCCGATCCCCCGAGCCGTGAGTTCCCGTCGAGCACGCCCCAGCCACCGAGATGTGCGGCAACGAGCCCATGTTGTGCAGGGCATACCCGCGGGCTTCGAGCAGCGGCGCCACCTCGGCAAAGGTCATTCCGGCACTCACGGTGACGCCCACTTGCCCGGATGCATCGGTCTCGAAGTGGCACTGCTGGGGCATGGCCGACAGGTTGATCAACACTCCGTCGGTATCGGCAACCTCGGTGAACGAGTGCCCGGTGCCGAGGGCGTGGACGGTGGTCGCCCCGGCAACGAGAGCTTGCAGTTCCGACAGCGTCTGCGGGTGACGAACCTCTCCCCCGAACGTCACATTGCCGGCCCAGTTGGTTGTCGCCACAGGGGTCATTGCAGTCATCGGGTCAACCTAGCGCCGCCTACTGACGCACCGCACGTTGGGCTGAGGAGCGTTGGGTCTAGGCCTGCGACCAGGCAATTCCGTCGAGGATGTCGTGCTCAGAAGTGCGGACCGTGGTGATTCCTGCATCGCGCACCAGTCGCTGCACCACCGTGCGCCACATCAACGCGCCCGCGCCGATGACATCGACCCGGCCGGGGTGCATATACGGCAGCGCCGCACGCTCACCGCGGCTCAATCGCAGTAGCTCATTCGTGGAAGCGACCAGGTCGGGCACACTAATGACTGCCCCATGGATGCGCTCCGGCTGGTAGGAAGGCAAGTCCAGTGCGTGCGCGGTCGTGGTGGTGATAGATCCGGCCACCCCGATCAGCGTCGAGATCCCCGTGAAGTCCACTGTCGTAGAAGCCCGGTCCACGGCCTCGGTGATGTCGGCCAGCGCCGCCCACACCTGTTCTTCGGTGGGTGGGTCGCTGAACGTATGCCGCTCGGTCAACCGTACACACCCGATGTCCATCGAGATCGCCTGCTCGACCGACGCGTTGCCGCGCACAAACTCGGTCGATCCTCCCCCAATGTCCACGACGAGGTATGGCGCATCGGCCTCATCCGCCCCGGCCAGCTCGGCGGTCACTCCGGTAAAGGAGAAAACGGCTTCCTGCTCGCCGGTGATGACTTCTGGGACAACGCCGAACTCGCTGAAGATGGTGATGACCCCGTCGATGAACTCCGCAGCGTTGGAGGCATCCCGCGTCGCCGACGTTGCGATGAAACGCACCGAGTCCACCTCCGCCTCGCGGCATGCCTGCGCGTAGTCAGTGGCTGCTTCCAAGGTGCGCTTCAAGGCGGTCGGATCGAACTGGCCGGTGGCATCCACGCCCCGACCAAGGCGCACGACCCGCATTGTGCGCTGCACGTCGGTGAGTCCCTTTGTGCCGTCGGTGCTAGTCGACAGGTCAGCGATCAGAAGGCGAATCGAGTTTGTGCCACAGTCAATGGCGGCGACGCGCTTCGTCTGACTCAATGCGTTGCCCCTCGTCATTGGCTGCCCCTCGTCAATGGACTGTGTGCGCTATTCGTCGACATCGGCACAGCAGCCGTTGTCCCACCACCGTGGCAGGGCGGCGAGCGCTTCGTCACCGAGCGGATTGATGCCCCGGCCCACGGCAAGCGAATGGGCGACCAGCACGTGCAAGCACTTGACACGGGTCGGCATACCCCCAGCTGAAATACCATCAATCTGCTCGGGGCTGCCCAGCAGCGCCCGGCGAGCCAGGTAGTCGTCATGAGCTGCGGCGTAGGCCCGGGCCAATTCGCCATCGGGCTCGTCAGCAAGCCGTTGCGACATCTCGCGCATCATCCCGTTGCTTTCCAGCGTTGAGATCGCTCCGGTCAGGGCCGGGCAGGTAGCGTAGAAAACCGTGGGGAACGGACTGCCGTCGGGCAGTTGCGGCTCCGTGCGGACCACCGCGGGGCAACCGCACGGGCAGCGGGCTGCGATGTCCACCACACCCCGCGCAGGTCGGCCAAGTTGAGCGTGAACCGTGATGAGGTCCTGCGCCAACGTGGGCTTAGGGAGCATCGCGCACCACTGTTGGCATGCCTTCGTTAGCGCTCTTCACCGATTCCCACACCTCGCCATACCAAGGGCGCGTTTCGTGTATGTCGTTTGTCACCGAAGCCATCCCCGGCAGCGGCTCCACCAGCACGTCTCCGGTGTCGTCGAGCACGCTGAACGCGGTCTCGCCCGGTCGCACAAAACGGAGCCGATCACGGGCCTCACGCTCGATGAAGTCCGGATCGTTCCAGAGGTCGACCTCGCCTTCTAGGTCTTCAATGTCGCCGCGTTGAGCCTCGATCTGCTGCTCCAACTGTGCGATCTCGCCACGCTGATCGACATAATTGAGCACCGTCGGGAAGAGGAACGCCGCGAGCAGCACGAGCACCAGGGCAACCGAGGCAAGCCGCCACACGCGCGGCACACCCGTTCGCCTGACCGGCCCCGCGGCCAACCGAGGGCGGGCCCCTGGTTGCCCCGGCCGGGTCGAGGCCGAGGCCGAGGCGCGAGCCTTCGCGGGTGCACTTTTCATCGCCGATGACCCTGCAGAGGCCGTGCGCGAAGACGACGCGGCGCGAGGTTTCGCGTTACGTCGAGGTTCGCTTCGCCCGGGACCCGTCACGACAGTTGTGCTCCGGTAGCGCTTAGGCCGAGAAGCGCGGGAAGGCCCCGGCGCCTGCGTAGACGCCAGCGTCATCGAGCTCTTCTTCGATGCGTAGCAACTGGTTGTATTTGGCGACGCGCTCTGAGCGAGCTGGCGCCCCGGTCTTGATCTGACCGCAGTTCGTGGCCACGGCCAAGTCTGCAATCGTCACGTCTTCGGTCTCACCCGAACGGTGGCTCATCATGCATCGGAAGCCACTGGTCTGGGCCAGCGTCACCGCGTCGAGGGTCTCGGTCAGCGAGCCGATCTGGTTGACCTTGACCAGCAGCGCGTTCGCCGACTGCTCAGTGATGCCGCGCTGTAGACGGGTGGGGTTGGTCACGAACAGATCGTCGCCGACCAGTTGGACACGGGCCCCGAGCCGCTTGGTGATCGTCGCCCAGCCCTCCCAGTCGTCTTCGTCTAGCGGGTCCTCAATGGACACCAACGGGTAGTCGTCAACGAGGGAGGCGTAGTAGTCGGTCATCTCGGCCGCGCTCTTAGAACCGCCTTCGAAGTTGTAGACACCGTCGGTGCAGAACTCGGTGGCGGCGACGTCGAGGGCCAGACCGATGTCGGTGCCGGGCGTGTAGCCGGCCTTCTCGATGGCCTCGAGGATCAGGTCGAGGGCCGCGCGGTTGGACTCCAGGTTGGGAGCGAAACCACCCTCGTCACCCAGGCCCGTGGCCAGGCCACGCTCCTTGAGCACGGCCTTGAGCGCGTGGTAAACCTCAGCACCCCAGCGCAGCGCCTCACGGAACGAACCGGCACCGATCGGGGCAATCATGAACTCTTGGATGTCGACGTTGGAGTCGGCGTGCGATCCACCGTTGAGGATGTTCATCATCGGCACGGGCAGGACGTGCGCGTTCGGGCCGCCGAGGTAGCGGAACAAAGGCAAGCCCGCCGACTCAGCAGCAGCCTTAGCCACCGCGAGCGAGACTCCGAGGATGGCGTTGGCGCCCAAGTTCTCTTTGTTGTCAGTGCCGTCAATGGCCAACATTTCGTTGTCGACGAGGCGCTGCTCGCTGGCGTCGTAGCCCAGCAGACGGGGCTCCAAGTCGTCCATGACCGCCTGAACGGCCTCTTGGACTCCCTTGCCGAGGTAACGACCCTGGTCGCCATCACGGCGCTCGACGGCCTCGAATGCGCCGGTGGAGGCACCCGAGGGAACGGCGGCGCGACCGACGGTGCCGTCGTCCAAACCGACCTCAACCTCGACCGTGGGATTGCCACGGGAGTCCAGGATTTCGCGGGCAATGATGGCGTCGATGACGGCCATATGGGCACTCCTTGTTCAGGGTTAGGGGCATGACGGTGCTCGCTCGATCCAGCGTAACTGCTCGGAGCCGATCGGGCAGGGAAGAACGCGCCTTCGTCAGGCGCGGCGCTCTTGCGTCTCGGCGTCGTGTTCGCGATGCTGCGTCGCTAGAGCGATGAGTCCAGCGCGCAACGCAGCACACGGATCGACAGTGCGGCTCTGAGCCTCAACGACGATGTCGAGCAGTCTGGAAGCGTACTCGCCCTGCTCACCGGCCCTCGCCAGGTCGGCGATCGCAGCGTCGAGCCACTCTTGATGCCCTGCTCGCGCCAGCCGAGAGGTAATTTTGACGGCTCGGGCGAGCTCCGGCATACCTGCAGGTATGCCGTCGAGCAGGTGAGTGCGCTCGGGCTTCTCGGCTGCTTTGAGCTGGCGCCAACTCGCCTCGACCTCGCCCGGCGTGCCCGCATCGCCGCCTGCAAACACGTGCGGGTGGCGTCGGATGAGTTTGTCGACCAATCCCCCGGCGACGTCATCGATGTCGAAGGCCCCAGCTGCCCCGCTAACCCCGAAGTCTTCTTCGGCCCCGACCCGAGCGTTGAAAAGCACCTGAAGCAGCACGTCACCGAGTTCCTCGACGATGTGCTCTCGCTCGCCGGATTCGAGAGCCTCGACACATTCATACGCTTCTTCGATCAGGTACGGTGTCAACGAGACGTGGGTTTGTTCGGCGTCCCACGGGCAACCACCGGGGGAGCGCAACTGGTCCATCACGGCTACCGCGTCGAGCAACCGGGAGCCTGGGACATCCCACGACCCGATCAGCAATTCCAACTCAGGAGCATCCTCAAGCCGGGTGATCTCGTGCGCGATGGCGTCGGACAGGCCTGGATCTGCGTCCGGCGAGCCAAGCCACACGACCGGGCCGACCTGCGCCGCCTCCACCAACATCCGGGCCAGCGTCGACGGATCCTCGGCACCGCTATCAGGGGTTTGGATGCTTACGCCAGCGTCGATGACAGCCTCGGCGAGCGCCTCGTCGTCGGTGCGGGCGAAGACGGCATGCGCTTGGTGAAGCGCGCGCCAAGCCTGGTGCGACAACAACCCCGGGGCAACCCGAGGTGAAGTCACCAACAGGCTCAGCCTGCGGGCGTGATCCATTCGGGAGTCGTCGGCGTGATCTCCAGGACGCTGGGGTCAAATTGTCCATACCGCTCGCTGACCTCGATATCGAGAGCCGCAAAGTCCTCGACCGTGAGGGTGTTGAGCTCTGCAAGGGCTTCGGCCATCGCCGGATCTTCCACGCTGGCGCCGTACTGCCTGGTCCGCGCCACGTCAATGGTCAATTCGGTGGGGTTTGCCAAACCGTTAGCTCGCAACAGCTCGATGACCTGTTGATCCGTCAGCTCTCCAGCGGTGCCTGCAACGGCACGGTCGAAGAACGGCATCCGGGATAACTCTCCGAGCACCGTCGAGGGAGTCGAGGGCTCGCCCGAAACCGAGTTGAGCTGCTCTGTCGTCTCCTGCAGCTCGCTCACCCCGATCACTTGCCCCTCGATGATGGCCGCCTCGCCGGCGCTCACTCCGGAGCAACCGCTCAGGAGGGTGAGGGCCAAGCCGGTCGCACCGATCAGGCGCACGGGGGCGTGGGTGCTTTTGGGCTGCCGGGTTCGACTCACGCCGCCCATCATGTCATCTCTTCTGCCGGTGATCACAGGCTCACGCTCCGCGTCTCGTTGGGGTGGTCCCCGCGTCGTGTGTGCTCGCTGCCGCCGAGATGTCGTCGAGCATGATCGCCCGGATAAAGGAAGCCGCCCAGTCCAGAATCGCCGTGTCGCGCAGCGGCTTGCCGCCGATGCCAGGAGTCTTCGGTGCCGGCACGAGCGCGGTGCGCGTTGCGGGCTTCATCAAGGTACCTGGGTAGAGCCGGTTGAGCCTCAGTTGCTGCGACTCGCGCAGTCCGGCAACCGGGGCAAAACGAACCCGTGTGCCCTGCATCGCCACGTCCGCGATGCCGGCGGCCCTGGCCACCGTGCGCAGCCGGGCCACCTGCAGCAACGTCAGCACTGGCTCCGGTTGGGCGCCGTAGCGGTCAATCAACTCGGCACTGATCTCCGCCAATTCAGCTTCGTCCTTGACCTGCGCGAGTTTGCGGTAGGCCTCCAAACGCAACCGCTCCCCTGGGATGTAGTCGTGCGGCAAGTGCGCATCGACGGGCAACTCGATCTTGACCTCGACCGGGGCCTGCTCGCCTTCACCCTTGAAGTCGGCGACCGCTTCACCAACCAGTCGGATGTAGAGGTCGAAACCGACACCGGCGATGTGACCCGACTGTTCACCGCCGAGCAAGTTGCCAGCGCCGCGGATCTCCAGGTCCTTCATGGCCACGGCCATACCGGCGCCGAGGTCGGTGTGAGCAGCGATGGTTTGCAGGCGGTCCACGGCCGTCTCGGTCAGCGGCTTCTCCGGTGGGTACAGGAAGTATGCGTAGGCGCGCTCACGGCTTCGTCCGACCCGCCCGCGCAACTGGTGCAACTGCGACAAACCCATCTGGTCCGAGCGCTCGAGGATCAGGGTGTTCGCGTTGGAGATGTCTAAGCCGGTCTCGATGATCGTGGTGCAGACCAGCACGTCGGATTGGCCCTCCCAGAAGCCGCCGACCACCTCCTCGAGTCGGTGCTCCCCCATTTGACCGTGGGCCACCACAATGCGAGCCTCGGGCACCAGGTCTCGCAGACGGCTGGCGGCCTTGTCGATGGAGCTCACCTTGTTGTGCACGTAGAAGACCTGGCCTTCGCGAAGGAGTTCGCGGCGAATCGCGGCCTTGATCTGTTTGTCGTCGTAGGCACCGACGAAGGTCAACACCGGGTGTCGCTCCTCGGGCGGGGTGGCCAGCGTCGACATCTCGCGGATGCCGGTGACCGCCATCTCTAGAGTGCGCGGGATGGGCGTGGCCGACATGGCCAGCACGTCCACGTTCATCCGCATGGCCTTGAGTTGCTCTTTGTGCTCGACTCCGAAGCGCTGCTCCTCATCGACAACCACAAGGCCGAGGTCTTTGAAGCGCACCGTGGCCGACAGCAAACGGTGGGTGCCAATCACGACATCGACGGAGCCGTCGGCTAGGCCGGCGATCGTTGCCTTGGCTTCGGCGTCGCTCTGGAACCGCGACAGCGCCTTGACGATCACCGGGAACTGCGCGTAGCGCTCACTAAAGGTCTGGAAGTGCTGCTGCACGAGCAGCGTCGTCGGCACCAACACAGCGACTTGCTTACCGTCTTGGACCGCCTTGAATGCCGCACGGACCGCGATCTCGGTCTTGCCGTAGCCCACGTCGCCGCAGATCAGACGGTCCATCGGCACCGACTTCTCCATGTCGGCTTTGACCTCGTCGATGCTGGAAACCTGGTCAGGGGTCTCCACAAAGGCGAAGGCGTCTTCGAGCTCGCGTTGCCACGGGGTGTCGGGGCCGAACGCGTGGCCGACGGTCGCCATCCGGGCGCTATAGAGCCGGATCAACTCCCCGGCGATCTGTCGTACGTGCCGGCGCGCTTGGGTCTTGGTCTTTTGCCAATCCGCGCCGCCGAGGCGGTGCAGCGTGGGATTCTCGCCGCCGACATACCGGGTGATCTGGTCGAGTTGGTCGGTGGGGACGAACAACCGGTCGCCAGGCTGGCCACGCTTGCTCGCGGCGTACTCCAGCACGAGGTACTCGCGAGTTGCTCCAGCGACGGTGCGCTGAGCCATCTCGACGAAGCGCCCGACACCGTGCTGCTCATGCACCACCATGTCGCCCGGGCGCAGCTGCAACGGATCGATCTGCTTGCGGCGGCGCGACGGCATGCTGGAGCGTTCGGACGTGGAGGTGGGGCCCGCTTCTTGGCCGGTAATGTCGGCCTCACCGAGCACAACGAGTTGGGCGCTCGGCAGGTCAAAGCCCGCGCCGACAGTGCCGGTGGTGATGGTGACCATTCCTGGGGTCAGCGTCGTGTGCGGCGACTCGATGCGGTGCGGCACCTCGCGCTCGGCCAACACCTCGGCCACCCGTTGGGCCATGCCTGCACCCTCGAGCACGACCACTGGGGTGTATCCCTGGGACAGCCACGCCACGAGGTCGCGGCCCAGCGCGTCGATGTCGCTGCGGTATCGCGGCACTGGGTGCACATCGACCGCGAGGGTGACTCGACTCGCGCTCGATGCAAGGTCTGCTTCGAACTCTTCTAGCTCAGCATCCGCGACAAATGCGGTCAGCGCCCACCAAGGTCGCCCCGAGGCCAGCGCGGCCTCTCCGACGGCGCCGACATCGAGGTATGACGCAGAGCCGAGCATGCGCTCCAGGTCCACCGGCACTGCGTTGCCGGCGACGGCATTGGACCAACTAGCGTCAAGGAACTCTTGACTGGTCGAGACCAGGTCGTGGGCCCGGGTGCGGACCCGCTCCGGGTCCAACGTGAGCACCCCTGCGTTTTGGGGGAGCACATCGACAAGGGACTGCATACCACCGACCAGGGCCGGCGTCAGCGACTCCATGCCCTCGACCGCGATGCCGTCGGCGATCTGGGTGAGCATGTCCGCCACCCCTGGCAGGTCGGCGACCAGGGCGCGGGCACGCTCACGGACGGCGTCGGTCAGTAAGACTTCCCGGCACGGTGGCGCCCACACACCGTCACTGGCCACCTCCAGCGAGCGCTGGTCGGCCACCTTGAACCACCGCACTTCCTCGACGGTGTCACCCCAGAACTCCACCCGCAGCGGGTGGTCGTCCGTGGGCGGGAAGATGTCGAGGATCCCCCCGCGGACGGCGAACTCGCCGCGGCGTTCGACCAGGTCAACCCGGGTGTATGCCGCAGCGACCAAGTCTTCAACGACCGCCGGCAGGGATCGCTCGTCTCCGGCGCGAAGTTGCACCGGGGCCAAGTCACCCAATCCGGTGGCGATCGGTTGAATCAGCGCGCGGACCGAGGCCACCAGCACTCGGATAGGGCCATGTCCGGTCTCACCGGTGTCAGGGTGCGCCAACCGGCGAAGGACCGCGAGCCTTCGCGCCACCGTGTCACTGCGCGGGCTAAGCCGCTCGTGCGGGAGCGTCTCCCAGCTAGGGAAAATGGCGATGTCATCTGGGTCGATGAAATCGCCGAGCTTGCGGGCCAGGTCGTCAGCCTCGCGCCCCGTGGCCGTCACGATCAACATGGGGCGTTCCTGGGCCATCGCAGCACTCACAGTCGGCCAGACGCCGGGAGTCGCCGAAACGTGAGTTGCCGAAAGCGCAGTCGCCGAAACGGTCGCAGCGTCGGAGGGGCCGCGCCACGCCTTAAGAACAGCGGCGACGGAGGCTTCCTCGCGCAGCGCCGCAAGGACAGGGGTGAAGTTCATCGCCAGACAGCCTAATGCCGCCGTGCTGGTTGCATCTGGCGGTCGGTGCGTCCAAGATCATGACGTGAGTCACCCCAAGGCGGTCCGACGATGGGTCATCGCTGTAATGGTGGCTGCTGCCGCGTCGATATCGACGCCGCTTTCGGCCTTTGCGGAAGAGCCACTGGACCTTCCTGGCCAAATCTACGACTCCGCTGACGTGCTCAGTTCGTCGATTGACGAGATCCAGGCCGCGATCGATGGGCTCGCGGAGTCCTCCGACCTCCAACTTTTCGTCGCGTATGTGGACACCTTTGACGGCGCTGGGGACAACAGCGGTGCCCAGTGGGCCGAGGCGACGTATGCCGCGTCGGGCATGGGCGGCGATGACGTGCTGCTGGCCGTGGCCGTGGAGGACCGCAAGTACGGCAGTTACGCCTCGCAAGACAGCGGCCTGTCTCGTGAGCAGGTGGTGGAAATCGAGAACGATTTCATCACGCCGGAATTAGGCACGGATAACTGGGTGGGTGCGGCGTTGGCCGCTGCCCAAGGCTACGAAGACGTGGCAGCGAACGGTTCGTCCGGGGATGACGACAATTCTTCGTATCCCGGCGGAGACGGCGGGGCCGGTGGTTTCTTTGGCCTCCCGTGGTTCTTCGCGATTCCGATCGTAGGCTTTATCGCCTCTGCTTTTTTCAGCCGCAGAGGCAACAAGGCGGCCCGCCGAGTCGGTAAAACCGGCGCTCCCTCCGGGTCGGCCCCGGAGCCCCAGAGCGCAGCGGGGGTGCCCACGCAGCAATTGCAGGAGAAGGCCGCCGCGGCGCTTGTATCCCTCGACAACGCGGTGCGATCTGGGCACGAAGAACTGAGCTTCGCCCAAGCCCAATTCGGCGAGCAACGCACCGAAGCGTTCGAGGCTGCGCTGGTGCAGAGCCGCAAGCAAGCGCAAGAGGCGTTTCGGATCAGGGCTGAGCTCGACGACGCCACCCCGGAGCCCGAGCCGGTCAAGCGCACCATGTTGGCGCAGATCATTGATGTCGCGGGGGCGGCCAGCGGCGCTCTGGCCAAGCACACAGGCGAGTTCGCGGATCTACGATCGATGGAAGCGCGGGTGCCACAATTCTTGGGTGAGCTGAAAGACCGCATACCTGAGGTCACGCGTCGACTCCCGGCCGCGCAGCAGCAGATCCGGGGTCTACAGGCTAGATATCCTGCGTCCGCGCTGGGCACGGTGATCGCCCACCACGAGCAAGCCGAGCGGCTGCTCGATAGTGCTGACGGGTTCGTCGAGGCGGGCGAGCTATCGGTGACCCGAAGCGATCGCAGTTCAGCCGTCGCGGCGGCCCGTGCTTGTGAGGCCTCCCTTGGCCAAGCGAGCCGACTCCTCGATCAGATTGAGCGAGCCAGCGGTGACCTCGAGCGCTCCACCGAAGCCCTTGCGGAGGCAATCACCTCCATTACCTCTGACATCACGGATGCCCAGCGTCTCGCTCCGGCCGATCCGTCGGTCACCCAGGCTGTCCAGCGCGCCCGTGAAGCGGTGCAACAGGGGCAGTCCGCCCGCACCGATGGAGACCCGCTGGCGGCCCTGGCCACCTTGGACAACGCCGAGCACAACCTCGACACGGTGTTGGAGTCGTTCCGCGAGGCGCAAGAAAGCAAGGACAAGGCCCAGCGTGCCTTCCACAGCCGTGTGGAGCGGGTGGGCGCGCGCCTTCGGAGCATTGACGAGACCATCTCGTCGCGGCGAGGCGCGGTTGATAGCGGCGCCCGAACCCGCATTTCGGAAGCCATGCGCCTGCTCAATCAAGCCCAAAACATGGCCAGCGACGAGCCCACGCAGGCCGCGTCACTGCTCAATCAAGCCGAACAACTAGGTGAGCGGGCCATGGCCGAGGCGTCCAAAGACGTCGACCGGTGGGACGACTCCAGCGGCTCGCTCATGGGTGGGGGCCGCGGACGTGGCCGCTCCAACGGTCTCGACGTCGGGTCTTTGATCTTGGGCGGCATCTTGTCCGGAGGGGGTTCTCGCCGCTCGGGTGGCTTCGGTGGAGGCGGGGGCTTCGGCGGCGGGGGGTTCGGCGGGGGCGGCGGAATCAGTAGTGGCGGTCGCTTCTGAAGCGCCATCGGCACAACCCAAGGCATCATCATCTAAAGCAGTGCAACGAGAGGAAGCAGAACCCATGACGCAGAAGCAGAGCATTCTTGGTCGCATCGGCCAGTTGGCCAGGGCCAACGTCAACGCCATGTTGGATCGCGCCGAAGACCCAGAGAGAATGCTGGACCAGTTGGTCCGCGACTACACCGGGTCCATCGCCGAGGCCGAAGAAGCGGTTGCCCAGACCATCGCCAACGTGCGGATGGCCGAGGCTGACCTGCGCAACGATGAGGAGTCTGCCGCCGAATGGGGCCGTAAGGCCGTCGCGGCCTCGTCGAAGGCCGAGTCCCTGCGCGGGTCTGGCGACTCAGCGGGCGCCGACAAGTTCGACAATCTCGCAAAGTTGGCCATCGGTCGCCAGATCGAACACGAGAGCGACGCCACCTCGGCCCGCCCGGCGATTGAGTCTCAGAACGCCACGGTCGAGCAGCTCAAGTCCGGGCTCTTGAGCATGAAGAGCAAGCTTGAAGACCTCAAGGGACGCCGCTCGCAGCTCATTGCGCGCGCTCGCTCCGTCGAGGCCCAGAGCACCGTCAACGATGCGATGTCGTCGCTGGATGTGCTGGACCCCAACAGCGAGTTGTCGCGGTTTGAGGACAAGATCCAGCGCGAGGAAGCCCTGATGCAGGGCCGCGCCGAGGCCTCCGCGACGCGCCTAGAGGACCAGTTCGCTGACCTTGAGGTCTCCGCCCATGACAGCGAGATCGAAGCCCGACTGGCCGCGATGAAGTCAGGCAACGCCTAGACCCATCCCCACCGTGGCGCCGAGGGTAGGCGCTCGTCGTTGGACGATGTAGTGGCATGCAAGTGAGCGCTTTAACGTGCGTTCCGCATGCCGCTCATCTCGGGTCTGCACGGTATCCGCGTTTCGGAGCCGAGCGCCCCGGCATCGTTAACGCGAGTGGAAGCGCTGTTGCGCGGCTTCGAGTCCTAGGTTGATGACGTCGCTGACCGCGTCGCAGCCGTCACCCACCAGCAGCCCAACGTCTTCGGACTCCTTGGCCGGGAAGTTGGACAACACGTAGTCCGCAGGGTCTTGGCGACCTGGCGGACGCCCCACCCCCAAGCGGACCCGCACGTAGTCCTTGCTCCCAAGAGAGGTGCTGATCGAGCGCAGCCCATTGTGACCACCCTCACCCCCGCCACGCTTGAGCCGCACGGCATACGCATCAATGTCCAACTCGTCGTGCACCACGATGACCCGCTCAATCGGGACCGAATAGAACGACATCACCGCCGCGACCGGACCGCCCGAGAGGTTCATGAACGTCTGCGGAGCGGCCAAAACCACGGGCGGCCCAGGGAGTCCACCGGGCAACACCCCGAGACGCATCTGCGCCACGAGGGCCCGCGATTTATGTGCGGTGAGCTTAGATCCTGACTTAGCAGCGAGCTCCGCCACCACCATCGCCCCGATGTTGTGCCGGTTGAGGGCGTACTTCGAGCCGGGATTGCCTAGCCCGACGATCAGCCACGGATCCATCGATCTCACTCCTCAAGCGTCACAACAGGTTAAGAAAACAAACCAGCCCGGCACCGCGAAGGCGATGCCGGGCTGAGTCGCACATACGGGATCAGGCGTCGTCGGAGGACGCGCCTTGGCCTGAGCTTTCGCCATCGGCGGACTCGGCGTTGCCACCGTTCTCGCTCTCCGGCTCGTCCTGCTCGATACCAGCCTCGGCATCGGCCTCGGCGAGCTCAGCTTCGAGCTCCTCCTCGGAGATGGCCTTGGAGACGTTGACCACGAGGGCTTCGGGGTCGGTGACCAATTCGACGCCAGCGGGCAGCGTGACCTCACCGGCCAGGACCTGGGTGCCGGCCTGCATACCCTCGATGGAGACAATGAAGCTCTCCGGGATGCTGGTCGCGTCGGTCTCAACGGTGAGCTCGGAGTAGTCCATGCTGACCACGGTCTCGGGGGCGGCATCGCCCTCAAGGCGCACCGAGATATCGACCTGGACCTTCTCGCCCTTGCGGATGACAACGAGGTCAACGTGTTCGATGGTGCGCTTGATCGGGTCGCGCTGAACGTCCTTAACCAAGGCCAGGTGCTCTTCAGCGTCGACGTCCAACTTCAAGACGGCGTTCGTCTGCTTCAGCGCCATCATCGTGTCGTGGCCGGGCAGCGTCAGGTGCAACGGCGGCGTGCCGTGCCCATAGAGCACCGCGGGGATCATGTTGGCGCGGCGGACGCGGCGGGCAGCGCCCTTGCCGAATTCGGTGCGCTTGGTGGCTGCAAGATGTGCTTGGTCTGACATAAGAGACTCTCTTTGCTGTTCAGGGTGTGGAAAAATGGTGGGCCTCGACGCGGGGCGCGACGCGAACAACAAAGACAGCGAAGCGACTGGGAGGCAGGAGGCGATCTCGCCGCACCGCCACCGCGTCGAATCACGGAGCCCATCGATCATCACTTACTGATCGTGGAACGTCCCTCGCCGAGGCAACGCCGCCGAGTCTACGACAGGTTGGCCACCGCGATCCAACCCGTCAGGCTTGCCCGTCAAACATCGAGGTGACCGAGCCGTCAACGAACACCTGCCGGATGGCCTGGGAAATCAACGGAGCGATCGAGAGCTCGGTGATCTTGGGAAGCGCCCGGGCTTCGTCACTCAGCGGCAACGTGTTGGTCACGATGACTTCGCGCGCCACCGATGACCCCAGCCGCTCAACGGCAGGGTCGGAGAAGATCGCGTGCGTCGCGGCGATGATGACGCTGCTTGCGCCCTCGGCCATGAGCGCATCGGCGGCCTGGCAAATGGTGCCGCCGGAGTCGATCATGTCGTCGACCAATACACAGGTGCGACCACTGACTTCACCGACGACGCGGTTGGCCACCGACTTGTTGGGCTGCGTGGTGTCGCGGGTCTTGTGGATGAACGCCAGCGGCACGCCGCCCAATCGCGAAGACCACTGCTCGGCCACCTTGATCCGCCCAGCGTCCGGCGAAACGACCGCTAGGTCCTCATGGCCGTACTTTTCCTTGACGTAATCCGACAGGATCGGCATAGCCATCAAGTGATCGACCGGACCGTCGAAGAATCCCTGGATCTGCGCGGTATGCAGATCGATCGCCATCAGTCGGTCGGCGCCAGCAGTCTTGAACATGTCCGCCATCAGCCGCGCCGAGATCGGCTCACGACCACGGTGCTTCTTGTCCTGGCGCGCATATCCATAGAACGGCAACACCACGGTGATTCGCTTAGCCGAGGCACGTTTGAGCGCATCGACCATGATCAGGTGCTCCATGATCCACTTATTAATCGGGGCCGCGTGGCTTTGCACCACAAAAGCGTCACATCCACGCACCGACTCTTCGAAGCGCACGAAGAGCTCGCTGTTGGCGAACTCGTAGGCCAACGTTGGTACCAATTCAGTGTCGAGATTCATCGCCACTTCAGCGGCCAGAGCCGGATGGGCCCTTCCGGTGAACACCATCATATTTTTCTGTGTGGCGCGCAGGATTCCGCTCATGCCTGGGGCGTCCCATCGGTGGAGGTTGCGTCTGTGTATTCGGCTGCATCGGTCGGGGGCGCGGCAGCTGCGGCAGCCTGGGCCTGAGCGGTGCCGGCACGCTTGGCCTGAGCCCAGCCCTCGATATTGCGCTGTCTGGCCACGGTGATGGCCAAGGCCCCCGGCGGCACATCGTGCCGGATGACGGTGCCGGCCCCCGAGCCGGCCCCATCGCCGATGGTGACGGGCGCGACATACATGGTGTCGCTGCCCATCCGGCAGTGGCTGCCGATCGTGGTGCGGTGCTTGTTGACCCCGTCGTAATTCACCACGACGCTCGAGGCGCCGATATTGGAAAAGGAGCCGATCGTGGCGTCGCCCACGTAGGTCAGGTGCGGGATCTTCGTGCCTTCGCCGATCAACGAGTTCTTGGTCTCGACGAAGGTTCCGATCTTACCGTTGACGCCGAGGTCCGTGCCGGGGCGCAGGTAGGCAAACGGCCCGACGGTGGCGCCTGCACCCACGACCGCTAGCTCGCCGTGGGTGCGGATCACGGTGGCGTCGTCGCCGACCTCCACGCTGGTCAAGGTGCTGTCCGGCCCGATCTTCGCGCCTGCGCCGATGGTCGTTGCACCGAGCAGTTGAGTGCCCGGGAGGATGGTGGCGTCTTGGCCGATAGTGACGTCAGCGTCGATCCAGACAGTTGACGGGTCAGGGATGCTCACGCCCTGGCGCATCCAGTGCTCCACGAGCCGCGTGTTCATGACCCGCCCCAGCGCAGCGAGCTGCACCCGGTCGTTCACCCCCTCGGTCTGCAAGATGTCGCCCACCAGGTATGCCGACACCCGGCCCCCGTCACGGCGAGCGATGGCGAGCACGTCGGTCAGGTACTTCTCGCC
>JBBSKS010000035.1:0-16426 GCA_038256095.1 Actinomycetales bacterium
ACCGAGGACTCGACCGGGGAAATCGGTTGTGGGGAGCACGTGCGCGCCGGGGCCGCTTCTGGCGGGCGTGTCGCCTGGACGAACGCCGCTGCGTAGGCTGAAATCATGAGTGACTGCATCTTCTGCAAGATTGTTGCCGGTGAGATCCCCGCTGAGATCGTTCACGAGAGTGACTCGGCGGTGGCCTTTAGGGACCTTAACCCAGCAGCGGCAACCCACGTGTTGGTGGTGCCTAGAGACCACCACGAGAGCGCGGCCGCGATGGCCGTCGTCGACGCGCAGGGGCTGGGCGACATGTTCACGGTCGTCGGCGACGTGGCCCAGGCCGAGGGAATTGCGGAGAGCGGCTATCGGGTGCTGACCAACGTCGGTCACGACTCGGGGCAAGAGGTCTCACACCTGCACCTGCACGTCGTGGGTGGGCAACCGCTCGGGCCACTGCTCAGCAAGCCATGAAGGTGGCAGCGTTAGACTCAGCAGTCATATGACACAGATTCCATCAACGGCACCTGGTGCCGATGCAACCCATACCGTGCAAATTCCCGCCGACGTCCAGATGGTCGCGCTACTGGGCCCCCGTGACGAATACCTGCGCACCATCGAGCGCAGTTTCACGCACGTCGACGTGCACGTCAGAGGCAACGAGTTCCACCTCAGTGGCCCCTCAGGCGATCTGGCCCTGATCGAGCGGCTCCTCGACGAGCTGCTCGATATTGTGGCCAAAGGGCACCCGCTCAGTCGCGAGGGTGTCGAGCGCGCCATCGCCATGCTGCGCAGACAGACCACCGACCGGCCGGCCGACGTGCTCACCATGAACATCGTCAGCAGTCGCGGAAAGACCATCCGGCCCAAGACTTTGAACCAAAAGCACTACGTCGACGCCATCGACGAACATACCGTCACCTTCGGCATCGGCCCAGCGGGCACCGGCAAGACCTACCTCGCGATGGCCAAGGCGGTGGCGGCGCTGCAGGCCAAAGAGGTCAGCCGCATCATCTTGACACGACCAGCCGTCGAGGCGGGTGAGCGCCTTGGCTTTTTGCCCGGCAGTCTGAACGACAAGATCGATCCCTACCTGCGCCCGTTGTATGACGCGTTGCACGACATGGTCGACCCCGACTCGATCCCGCGGCTGATGGCCACCGGGATGGTTGAAGTTGCCCCGTTGGCTTACATGCGGGGGCGCACCCTTAACGACGCCTTCATCATCTTGGACGAGGCACAAAACACCTCGGCGGAGCAGATGAAGATGTTCCTGACCCGGTTGGGTTTCGGGTCCAAGATGGTAGTCACCGGTGACGTCACGCAGGTCGACCTGCCAGGCGGCACGACCTCGGGACTGCGAGTGGTCGAGGGCATCCTGAACGGCATCGAAGATGTCCACTTTGCCCACTTGACCAGCGTGGACGTCGTGCGGCATCGGCTGGTCGGGGAGATTGTTGAGGCCTATGGCCGCTTCGATGCCCAGGCAGACGTTCCGACGCGGGGCCAGCGATGAGCATCGACGTTCTCAACGAATCCGGTGACGTCCCCTCGGCGGTCAGTGAGCAAGAACTGCACGACCTTGCGGCATACGTCCTGGCCGAGATGAATGTGCACCCGCGTGCCGAGATGGCCGTCACGCTGCTCACCGAAGATGCGATGGCCGCACTGCACGTTCGATGGATGGACCTCGAAGGTCCCACCGACGTCATGAGCTTCCCGATGGACGAGTTGCGTCCCGGTGCGGAGGACGAAACCAGCGTTGAAGGCGTGCTCGGTGACGTGGTGCTCTGCCCCAGCGTCGCCGCGACCCAAGCAGCTGCCGCCGGTCACTCGGTGGCTGACGAGATGCTGCTGCTGACGACCCACGGGATCTTGCACCTGCTCGGCTTCGACCACGCCGAGCCTGCCGAAGAGCAAGAGATGTTCGACCTCCAACGCACGCTGCTGCTGACGTATCTGGCAAAACGGGGTCGCACCTCGACGGCGCCCCCAGCTCCGCGCCTCGGTTCGGCCTGATCACCAGGGCCCTTTCGATATGACCTCTCTGATCCTGGTCGCCATCGTTGCGACTCTCATTTCCTTCCTTCTTGCCGCGGCCGAGACCTCTCTGCAACGGATGTCGCGAGCCCGGATGGAGCAACTGCGCGAGGAACGCCGACGTGGCTCCAAGGCGTTGGCCAAAATCATTGCCGACCCGTCGCCATACCTCGCGGTTGCGGCTTTTGGCCGGGTCGCAGCAGAAGCCCTGACTGCGGTCGCGGTGGCCGTCGCGGTGGACACCCAAACCGACAACCACTGGCAAACCACGCTGATCGCGGTCGCCATCATGGTCCTCGTTTCGTTCGTGCTAACGGGCGTGTCCCCGCGAACTTTGGGTCGCCAACACGTCGACACCGTTGCGTTGCTGGCCGCTCCCGTCGTGACGGCGCTTCGCCTCGTGCTCGGCCCGATGTCCAAGCTTTTGGTCGTCTTCGGCAACGCCGTCACGCCCGGCCGGGGATATGCCGAAGGCCCGTTCGCCTCCGAAGCTGAGCTGCGCGATCTGGTCGACCTGGCGGGCGAAACCTCGGTCATTGCTTCGGGCGAGCAGGAGATGATCCACTCCATTTTCGAGCTCGGTGACACCGTGGCTCGTGAAGTCATGGTCCCCCGTCCTGACATGGTCACGATCCAGCGGGATCGCACACTGAGACAGGCAATGTCACTGTTCCTACGCTCTGGATTCTCGCGGGTCCCGGTGATCGGTGACGGCAGCGACGATGTGCTGGGATTGTTGTACTTCAAAGATGTGGCCCGGCAGGTCAACGCGCGTGGCGTCCAGGCCGAAGCCGTCAAAGTCACCGAGGTTATGCGAGCAGTGCACCGCGTCCCCGACAGCAAACCGGTCGACGGGCTGCTGACCGAGATGCAAAAACAACGCCTGCACTTCGCCATGGTGATCGACGAATACGGCGGGACTGCGGGGTTGGTCACGATCGAGGACATCTTGGAGGAGATCGTCGGGGAGATCACCGACGAATACGACCGAGACGTGTTCGAGGTTGCCTATCTCGACGACGGCACCGTGCGGGTGCCGGCCTCGATGCCGGTTGACGATCTAGCCGACATGTTCGACACCACCATCGAGATTGAAGACGTTGATAGCGTCGGTGGCCTGCTCGCCGCCACTATCGGGATGGTGCCGATCGTGGGCTCGGCCATCGAGGTGGCCGGTTTAACGTTGACTGCTGAGCGGATGGCAGGCCGCCGCCGCCGAGTGGCGACGGTGTTGGTGGCACCGATCGTGGCCGACTCGGTGGATGATGAGGACGACGACGGCGCGACCTCCACTGGCGGTCCCCACGATGGGGAGCGCGATGAGGGCCGTGAGCCCAAGCGCCGTAGGAACCGATCAAGGAGCTCCACGTGAGTGAGACGAACAGTGGCGAGATCGCCTTCCGATCAGGTTTTGCTGCCCTGGTGGGGCGTCCTAACGCGGGCAAATCAACGTTGACCAACGCCTTGGTGGGGGAAAAGGTCGCGATCGTCTCGAGCAAGCCGCAGACCACGCGTCACGCGATCCGCGGCATCCGCAATTCTGAAGACTCTCAACTGGTGCTGGTCGACACTCCCGGCCTGCACCGACCTCGCTCCTTGCTAGGCCAGCGCCTCAACGACCTTGTGCGCGACACCCTGTTGGGGGTCGACGTCATCGGTTTCTGCCTTCCCGCCGACCAGCGGCCTGGGCCGGGCGACCAGTTCATCGCCAGCGACCTCAAAGAGCTTCAGCGGGCTAAGAAGGTCCCGGTGGTGGCGATCGCCACCAAGGCCGACGCGGTTGATCGTCAGCGGCTTGCTGAGCACCTCATGGCCATCGACGGTTTGGCTGACTGGACCGAAATCATCCCGTGCTCGGCCATTCGCGGCGACCAAGTCGACGAAGTGGGTGACGTGCTGTCGAAGTACCTGCCGGTGGGCCCCGCGATGTATCCGCCGGACATGATCTCCGACGAGCCGCACATTGTGATGATCGCCGAGCTGGTCCGCGAGGCTGCCCTCGAAGGAGTTCGCGACGAGCTGCCGCACTCTCTAGCCGTTGTCGTAGACGAGATCACCCCACGGCCCGACCGCCCTGAGAACAACCCACTGACCGACGTGCGGGTCAACGTCTTCGTGGAGCGGTCATCCCAAAAGGCGATCATCATCGGCCGTGGAGGATCCCGTCTGCGCGATGTGGGCAGCACCGCTCGGGTGGGGATCGAGAAACTGCTGGGCCACCGCGTGTACCTCGACCTTCACGTCAAGATCGCGAAGGACTGGCAGCGAGACCCCAAGCAACTGCAGCGGTTAGGTTTCTAGCGTCGCTGTTTTTCGTCTACAGGGTCGGGGTGGCCGACGTGTTGAGTGAGCCACTCGTTGATCGGCGCGGTCTCGCGCCATACACCGGTGACCTTCGTCAGCGCCTCGCGGCTGAAGATCCAGTCGGAGTCCCGGCCGAATTCTCGAGACACCGTAAGGCTCTTATGCCGCAACAGCTCGACCCGTGGATGAGCCTTGTCGAATCCGCGTGGGGCGGTCTTCAGACCTGATCCGCTGACGTCGGCACCCTTGGTACGCGTCTTTTTCACGATGAATTCGAGTCGTCCGCCGCTGGTGTCGTCGTCGATCGCGGCGTAGAAGCGCTGCAACTGGTCGCGGGTCATCATGTAGATGCCGGAGGCGACGAAGAGCCCCTTGGCCCCAATCTGCACGTAGAAGACCGCACAGGAGTCGTCGTTGTCGCCGATAGCGGCGGCAGCATTCAGTTTGTAGGGCGACTTGTCCTTGCTGAATCGGACATCACGATTGGGCCGAAACACCTTGCCACTGTCACCGAACTCGTCGCTGACTTCAGCTAACAAGCGCTCCAGTGGCTCCCTGATGTGATCGTCGTAGACGTCGCGATTGGCGTTGAAGAAGTCTCGATTGTTGTTGGACTCCAGCTTCGTCAAAAACGAGATGGCTTGGTCGCCGAACCCCTCGAAGGGTGCGATCTGATCACTCATGTCGTGCGCTCCGGTCGATCGATGGACAAGCGAGATGCTGCATACTCTCTCGCGTCTCACCCTGCCCTAGTCAGGTGAGGTAGTTGGTGGTTAAGTGACGAGTATGAAAAAACTCATCAATGACCCTGCCGACGTGGTCGACGAGGCCCTCCACGGAATGGCCCTCGCCCACCCGCATCATCTCCGAGTGGATCACGACCTCAAGATCATCTACCGCAAGGCAGGTCCCCGTGCGGGCAAAGTCGGGTTGGTCTCTGGTGGGGGCTCAGGACACGAGCCGATGCACGGCGGCTTTGTGGGAGTGGGAATGCTGGATGCGGCGTGCGCGGGCGAGATGTTCACCTCCCCGGTGCCCGACCAGATGATGGCGGCGACGAAGGCTGTAGACGGCGGCGCGGGGGTGCTGCACATTGTCAAGAACTACACCGGCGACGTTATGAACTTTGAGATGGCCGCCGAGCTAGCTGAAGCCGAAGCTGGCACCGAAGTGAAGTCGGTGGTGACCGACGATGACGTGGCAGTGAAGGACTCGCTGTTCACCGCCGGTCGCCGCGGTGTGGGCGTCACGGTGCTGATGGAGAAGATCGTCGGGGCCTCCGCAGAAGAAGGTGCCTCCCTTCAGGAGTGCGCCGATATGGCCACGGCCATCAACAACTCCGGGCGCTCGATGGGTATGGCGCTGACGTCCTGCACTGTGCCTGCGGCCGGTAAGCCGACGTTCGACATCGGCGACGACGAGATGGAGATCGGCGTCGGGATCCACGGCGAGCCCGGTCGTGAGCGGATGAAGATCGCCTCAGCCAAAGAGATCGCAGCGATGCTCGTTGAGCCGGTGCTCGCGGACCTCAGCGCCGCCCGTGGAGATGGCGTCATCGCCTTTGTCAACGGAATGGGCGGCACCCCGCTGATCGAGCTCTACCTGATGTATAACGAGGTCGCTGCGATCCTCGAGAAGTCCGGCATCACGGTGGCCCGTTCTTTGGTCGGGAACTACATGACCTCGCTGGACATGGCCGGTTGCTCCGTGACCCTGCTTAAGGCCGACGACAACCTGGTGCGCCTGTGGGATGCACCGGTGAACACTCCCGGCCTGCGCTGGGGCCTCTGATGGCCGATCTGGCGGCGTTTCAGTCGTGGATCGGTGACTTCGCTGGGATCGTGAAGGAGAACGAGGAGTACTTGACCGATCTCGACAGGGCCATCGGCGATGGCGATCACGGCACCAACATGGCCCGCGGCATGGCCAAGGTCGCGGCTTTGGCTGGCTCCGAGGAGTTCCCATCGATCGATACCTACCTCAAGAAGGTCGGCATGACGCTGGTGAGCACGGTGGGCGGAGCATCCGGGCCCTTGTATGGCACGTTCTTCCTGCGGATGGCTGCTCCGTTGAAGGGCATCGAGAATGCCGATGCCACCGACGTTGGTGAGGCCCTGCGAGCCGGAGTCGAGGGTGTGGTTGCCCGTGGCAAGGCCGAGTTGGCCGACAAGACGATGTACGACGCCTGGTCGCCCGCGCTGGACGCGTTCGACTCGACCTCAGGTGAAGGTCTAAAAGCTGCGTTGGCTGCCGCAGCCAAGGGCGCTGCGCAGGGTCGTGACGCCACGAAGGGCCTGGTCGCCCGCAAGGGCCGGGCCAGCTACCTGGGTGAGCGTAGCCA
This sequence comes from Actinomycetales bacterium, assembly GCA_038256095.1. GTDB lineage: Bacteria > Actinomycetota > Actinomycetes > Actinomycetales > Dermatophilaceae > Ornithinicoccus. Next base: position 6,668 of record JBBSKS010000035.1, read on the forward strand.
AGGACATGTGGACCCGGGCGCGACCAGCACCACCATGTTGGTCGAGGCCGCCGCGCGCACCCTAGCGTGACGATGCTTGATCTATCGATGCGTAGACCGCTGTGATCGGAATCGTTGTGGTCAGTCACAGCCGCGCCTTGGCGCAAGCCGCTGTGGGCTTGGCGGCGGAGATGGTTGAGGCTGACCACCTGCCGCGTATCGAGATCGCAGCAGGGCTCGACGCCGAGACGTTCGGTACTGACGCGGCGGCGATCGCCGAAGCCATCGGTGCTGCCGATTCTGATGACGGCATCTTGGTGCTGCTCGACTTGGGCAGCGCCATCTTGTCGGCGGAGATGGCCTGCGAATTCGTGGACCCCGACGTCGCGGGCCGGGTCACGCTGTCTAGTGCTCCGTTGGTCGAGGGCCTCGTCGCAGCGGTTGTGACTGCATCGGGTGGCGCATCGATCGACGTCGTGAAGGCCGAGGCCGAGCGTGGTCTTTCCGCGAAGCGCGATCATCTGGGCAGCGCGGACGGTGAAGGTGAGGACTCTTCTCACACTGACGGTTCGGAGGCGGGCACTGGTGAGTCGGGGTCCGACGCTGACTCGTTCGGCGCGGACGCGCAGACGCGAGAGTTGCTGGTCGACACACCCCATGGGTTGCACGCTCGGCCCGCCGCCCGGTTGGTGGCGTGCGTGAACTCCTTCGCCGAAGCCCGGGTCCGCGTTCGGAATCTAGACGGCTCGGATCGGGTAGCCGAAGCGGGCAGCCTCAGCGCGGTGGCTTCGCTGGGCGTGCAGCAAGGGCACCGCATCGAGGTAGCGGCGTCGGGGGCCGAAGCAGCCGACGTGCTCGAAGCACTGACAGCGTTGGCCGAAAGCGGGTTTGGTGACGGGCCAGCCAAACCTTCGCCGACGGCATCGCCACAGGATACGAAGGCGGACGGAATTGACGACCGTGCGCAACCACCCCCGCCGACGATGGGATCTGGCTTAGAGGCAGCGATCGGGGTGGTGTGGCGCCCAGAGGCTGGCGGAGACCCCGACGCCTACGAGTCGTCGGGGGAGCGGGACATCGAGGCTGACCGGCTCGACGAGGCGATTGCCGCTGCCTCCCGTGACCTGCAGACCTTGATCGAGACGACGCGGGTCCATGTCGGCGCGGCTGAGTCAGAGATTTTCGAGGCCCATCTAGCGCTGGTCCAAGACGTTGGGCTTGTTGGTCCGGCTCGCGAAGACATGCGCAAGGGCGTGGGGGCAGCGCAGGCTTGGCAGCGCTCAGGTGAGTCGGTGGCTGCACGGTTCGACGCGCTCGACGATGACTATCAGCGCGAGCGGGCGCAAGACGTTCGCAGCGTGACGACGCGAGTGATCCGGCAGCTCATCGCGCCCGAGGTTGAGACGCACACTGAGACGCAGGGCGGTCCGGGAGACGCCGGGGTTGCCACCCGCATTCTTGTGGTCCAGGAATTGGACCCTGCGGCCGCAGCCAGCCTTGACGCCGAGCAGATCGGCGGCATCGTGACCATTGGCGGCGGGTCAACCGGGCACGGGGTGATCGTGGCTTCGGCTCGCGGCGTGCCTGTACTCACCGGGGTGGGTGAGGCAGCCGAATGGTCGGCGGGGGCTGTCGTGGCTTTTGATGCTCGGACTCGGCGAACCTTGCTGGAACCCGACGATGAGCAGCGCTCTGCCTTTGAGCTGTTGCTGCGTGATCGCGGCGAGCAGCAACGCGCTGATCGCGCTGCGGCTGGCGAGCCCGGGCGAACGGCCGACGGGGTGCGCGTCAGCGTGAAGGCCAACGTCACTAGCGTGTCCGAGGCTGCCCGCTCGGTGGAGCTAGGTGCGCAGGGGGCGGGTCTAGTGCGGACGGAGGTGATGTTCGGCAACTGGCGGACTGCGCCGACCGTGGATGAGCAGGTCGCCGAATTCACGGCCATCGCTGAGGCATTGGATGGGCGGGTGATGACCATTCGCACCTGGGACATTGGTGCCGACAAGCCGCTGGCCTTTTGGAAGCAGACGCCGGAGGAAAACCCGTTCCTCGGTGTGCGGGGGCTGCGGTCTTTCCTTGCCGACCCAGCGGTGCTGCTTGATCAACTCGAGGCGGTCTGCCTCGTGGCCCAGGAGCACCCCGTGCGCGTCATGTTTCCGATGGTGGCCACGGTTGACGAAGTCCAATGGGCTCTTGATCGGCTGGAAGAGGCGGCACTGCGAGTGGACGGCGGGCGGCCGGAGTCACTTGAGGTCGGCATCATGGTCGAGGTGCCCGCGGCCGCTCTGCGGGCCGAAGCGATGTCGGCGCAGCTGGACTTCGTGAGCATCGGCACTAACGACCTGACCCAGTACACCCTGGCTGCCGAGCGCGGCAACGCTGGGGTCGAGCATCTCTTTGACCCGCTCGACCCGGCGGTGCTGGCCCTGATTGCTTCTGTATGCCGCGATGTCGCCGAAGGTGTCAGCGTCGGGGTGTGCGGAGGCGCGGCCAGTGACCCGGCCGCCGCGGCCTTGCTGGTCGGTCTGGGAGTCAACGACCTCAGCGCTACCCCCGTCTCAGTGCCGCGGGTCAAAGCAGTGTTGCGTCGGCATCCAGCGGCAGAATTGCAGGATCTGGCCGCCCAAGCGCTGCGCTGCGACTCGGCAACAGAGGTCCGGGAGCTCCTGGCAGCACTGGTTTAGCGCACCCCGGCCGTGCGGAACTGGATGCTGATCTGCGGGCCGGTTGGCACCGAGGTCTTGGGCACGCAGTGGTCGCAAGTGCGCTGACAGGAGCCGCCCATCACCAGCAGGTCGCCGTGGCCCAGCTGATACGAAGCGACTCGCGAGCGTCGTAGAACCGTAGTAGCCGGGGTGTCGCTACCACCCGGTCGTACATCTGGCGCTGCTCACCCTGCCACCCGACCTTTGCCGGGCCCCCGAGACGCAAGCGATCGATCAACTCTCTGAGCCGGTCACCCAGCCTGGGCGCACTCGACCCACGCCCCGTGATCGAGATGATGCCTGGTCGTGGCGCCGCTCAGTGAGCGCAGGCTAACGTCGGTGGCCTGGTCTAGAAGGCTGCCTTGCCAGCTGGGTCTCATGCCTCATACTAGAACACGTGTTCGATGAGAAGGCAAGGGTGGCGACCCAGGTCAGTCCGTGCTGAGGGGAGACGCCCGCAATGACCGATCCCTTCACAGCGAGAGCGCACAATGGGTGGATGCCGCTGTATCGGGACGCCGCCATCGTGCTGCGGACCCATAAGTTGGGGGAGGCCGACCGGATCGTCACCATGCTGACGCGGGGGCGGGGCAAGGTGCGCGCGGTGGCCAAAGGCGTGCGGCGCACGAGGTCTAAATTCGGCGCGCGGCTCGAGCCGGGGATGGTCGTGGACGTGCAGTGCTACGAGGGCCGCAATCTCGACACCGTGACCCAGGCCGAGGGGCTCGCCTCCTACGGTGAGGCCATCTCCCACGACTACGAGGCATGGACTGCGGCTAACGCGATGTTGGAGCTCTGTGATCACCTGATCAGCGAAAACGAGGTCGCCCCCCAACAGTTCGTGTTGCTGGCCGGAGGTCTGTCGTCGCTGGCATCCGGCGATCATGAGCCGCGAATGGTGCTCGACAGCTATCTGCTGCGCACCATGGCCATCGCCGGTTGGGCAGCCAGTTTCTACGACTGCGCGCGGTGCGGAGCGCCCGGCCCGCATCGCGGCTTCAACGTGCAGGTCGGCGGCGCGGTGTGCCCCGTATGCAGACCGCCCGGCTCCTCAGCCCCGGCCCCGGAGACGTTCATCCTGCTCGGCGAACTATTGACCGGTGATTGGGACGGTGCCGAAGCCAGCCAGCGACAACACCGCACCGAGGCGAGCGGGCTCGTGGCGGCATACCTGCAGTGGCATCTCGAGCGTGGCTTGCGCGCGCTTCGATACGTCGAGGAGGTCAAGCCCCCTCTGGCATGATCGCGCACATGGCCGGGCCTCGCGTTGCACCCCAAAAACCGTTCGAGCATCCCAGCGGCGCGCAACCTCCCAAACTCCCCGCCGCAGCCGTTCCCAAGCATGTCGCCATCGTTATGGACGGCAACGGGCGCTGGGCCAACAGCCAAGGGCTCACCCGAGTCGAGGGTCACAAGGCGGGGGAGGCGTCCCTGCTCGACGTCATCGCTGGGGCCATCGACATTGGCGTCAAGTGTGTGTCGGCATACGCCTTCTCCACCGAAAACTGGAAGCGCTCGCCAGACGAGGTCCGCTTCCTGATGGGCTTCAACCGCGACGTGATCCACCGACGTCGCGACGAAATGGATTCCTGGGGCGTCCGCGTCGTGTGGTCAGGTCGGCAACCGCGGCTGTGGCGCTCGGTCATCAACGAGCTCCGTGACGCCGAAGAACGCACCAAAGACAACAACGTGATCACCCTCAACTTCTGCGTCAACTACGGCGGCCGAGCTGAGATCGCTGACGCCGTGCGCTCGATTGGTGCCGACGTTGCGGCCGGCACGCTCAATCCGTCGCGCATCGACGAGCGCACCATTGCGCGGCACCTCTACCACCCAGACGTGCCAGACGTTGACCTCTTCGTGCGCTCATCGGGGGAGCAGCGCACTTCGAACTTCATGCTGTGGCAGAGCGCCTACGCCGAGATGGTTTTCCTCGATACATTGTGGCCTGACTTTGACCGCCGCGACCTGTGGCGAGCCGTTGAGCTGTATGTCGACCGGGACCGGCGCTATGGCGGTGCCATCGACCGCTCAGCAACTAAGTAGCGACGCCAGCGGGCGCCCAGCCCGGTTTGATCACATCACGCACGCCACTGCATACGGCATCGAGCCATGCGTTAACCGACTTCCCCGCAAGAGGCGTGTCCGGATAGCGGCAGCGCAGGTGTAAGCCGGTGGCGTTGACCACGAACCAGATCATCACCCCGTCGGTTTCGATCACCGCCGAGATGTGTTGAGGTGCCGCCGCGGGGTCGATGGTCACCGGTAGCCGCCGATTGTCGAGCCAGGAGATCGCAAACATCCCTGGACCCGCAGGCATCCCGCCGTATGCCGACATGATGGGTGCCAGGGGATAGGAGCCTAGGCCGATGGCTTCTTTGATGGCTGCCGCGCACGCGACAGGGGATGGGTCATCGCATTCGATCACTGCGTTGGTGATGAACCACCCCACGCTCGAATGCCAGCGCTGCTCATGTCGACTATGGACCGGAAGCACCGCCCGCAGTGGCTGGCCCGACATCGCGCGCTCAACCCGGGTCAGCACCGACACCGCGGCGGTGAACATGCGCAGTCGATGCTCGGCGACAACGGCCTCGAACCGCCCCAAATCGTCGGCGTCGAAGAGGTCGCGGACCTGCACCACCTCAGGCTTCGGGGTAGCGACGTCGCCGAGCGGGAGCGCGAAAGTGGGCATGACGCCGCCCCCGGCATCGATGATCTGCGCCCACCGCGACGTCACCTCAGGGGGGGCGGGATCCATAGCCTCCAGCGCGGCGGTGTGAGCGGCGAAGGGTTCGACGGCGACCGGATCCGCGAAAAGATCTCGGCCGTCGCGGAGGTTCTCCAGAGCCCCGAGCAGGTCGCGGACCAGCACCATCAACGACCACGCATCGGTATGGGCGTGGTCTAGACCGATCACAACTCTAGGGGCCTCACCATCGAGGCCGGCGACCACAAGACGATGCGCTGGCCGCGAGAACGATCTGCACTCGCGGTCGAAGATCTCGCGGACCACCTCGTGCGCCGTGCGGCCGGTGGTGTCGTGTTCACTCCACTGGCCAGGCTCGATGGCGACCTCGTGCAGGACCAGACCATTGGCGCTCGTCGCAAAGACGGTGCGGAGCGTGCCGTGCCGGGCGACCACGGCATGCCAAGCCTTCGCGAGGTCGTCGGTCGTCGTGCCGACCCTGATGGTGAAGGCGACGGCCATCCAGGACCCAGGGCGTTGACCCGCGCTGACGTGCCGGCGCTGATCGAACGAGATGGGCAGGGTGCCTCGGTGTGCTCCAGCCGTCACGGCGTAGCTGAGCAGTGACCCGGACGGAAGGTCGAGGTTCTTCACGCTGGTCAGCCGCATGAAGCCGTACTGTATGGCTTTCGCGCCGACACCGAAGGAGAACGAGTGCCGACCCTGCCTGTCATGCGCGCCACCTTGGCCTACGACATCACTGGCGAGGGCACGAATATCGTGCAGCTGCACGGTTTGACGTCCAGCCGCGCGCGCGATGCCAGCCTCGGCTTGGACCTGTCGGTCGCGGCGACGGGGCACCGAGTGATTCGGTATGACGCCCGGGGCCACGGTGAGTCCACGGGGGACACCGATCCGCGCTCGTACAGCTGGTGGCACTTGGCCAAAGACCTGCTGGCGTTGCTCGACGTGGAGTCCCCGAGCGTTCCGGTGCACGGGGTGGGACAGTCGATGGGCGCGGGCACGTTGCTCCACGCCGCCCTCGCCCAGCCAGAGTGCTTCGCGAGTTTGGTGCTCGGCATACCCCCGACGGCCTGGCAATCGCGGATCGCTCAGCGCGCCACCTATCGCGCGAATGCCGACACGGTCGAGCGGCACGGCATCGAGCCGCTGCTACGGGCCGATCGGATGTCGGTCCGACCCCCTGCGGCAGGCGATCACGGCGTCCTTCCACCCACGGTCTCCACCGACCTGCTGCCTACGGTCTTCCGCGGGGCGGCGTTGGCCGACCTGCCGTCAGCGGCAGAGCTCGCGACCATCGACATCCCGACGCTGATTCTGGCGTGGGTGGACGATCCGGCGCACCCGTTGAGCACGGCCTACTGGCTTCATGAGGTGTTGCCGAACAGCCGCCTCGTGGTGGCCAAGACCTTCGAAGACGTCGAAACCTGGCCACACCTTGTCGTTGAGCATCTGGAGTCGAAGGGTGGAACCGCGTGAAGACTCGCCGCTATCGGATGTTGGTGCCCCCTGGCGGCTCTGCTACTCGCTGTGCGTTCTTCGACGAATACCGAGTGCACGGATGCCGATGACGTCAAACGGTTGGGTCGGCCGGCATACGGGCGTGGCGACGCGCCTGAGTAAGATTGGTGTATGACACGCACAAACATAGATCTTGACGATGACCTCGTGCGTGAGGCGATGCGCCGATACCGCGTTGGCACCAAGCGTGAAGCTGTGGACTTGGCGCTGCGTCGATTGGTCGGTGAGCCGCTTACGACCGAGTTCCTCCTCAGCCTGGAGGGCATTGGGTGGGGCGGTGACTTAGCGCAGATCCGCAGTGACCGGGTCGAGGACGTGCTGTGATCCTGGTTGACTCATCGGTCTGGATTGCCTTCTTTAGAAAACGCCCTGGTCCCGAGGTAGCCGAACTTCGGCGGCTGATTCGAGATGAGCGACAGTCTTTGGCCATCTGCGAGCCCATCGCAATGGAACTGCTCGCCGGCGTTGGAGCCCCGCAGGTGGCATCGGTAGAGAAGCTCGTAGACGGTTTGATCTCCTTAGATGTGGAGAGCGCAACGCACTTCCGTCACGCAGCGGCGATCTACCGAGCTGTGAGGCTGAGCGGCCACACGGTCAGGGCACTGAACGACTGCCTGATCGGGGCGATAGCGATCACCCATGAAGCCTCGATATTGCATAGCGATCAGGACTTTGAACGCATCGCTGCGTGCACGTCATTACTTATCCATCGCGCTGCCTGACACATCAGTGGTCTGAGCAGGTCCCGAAGAATTCGAGGGTGTGGGCTACGTCACTGAAGCCGTGCTCGGCGGCAACCCGCTCGGACCACGCCTCCACGGTGGGTCCTTTAATCCCAACCGTGCGACCGCACTGACGGCATACGAGGTGGTGGTGATGTCCGCTGCTGCAGGCACGGTATGCCGACTCGCTCTCACCAGTGCGCAGCACATCCACATCACCTTGGGCGGCGAGCGCGGTGAGGGTGGATAGATGAGGGTCAACGGCGTCGTCAGACGATGCTGCTTCATTCTCGTGGCCGCCATCGCAGCCGTGCACAGCGCAGCGGCGAGAAGGACACGGGGCGGGCGGTGCGGCATACCGAGCATCGTCTTATATAGGAATGATTGTCGAAACCAGTATTAACGGGGGATGATTTGGGTCACCGCGATGCCGGCGACCAACAGCAGCACGGCGCCGCGCATGACCCGTTCCGACAGGCTCAAGTGAGGCCACGTCAAGAACAGGAGCCAACTCAAGAAGAGCAGCGGCACCGCGAGCAAGGCCGTGCCGAGCGCCCCGCCCACGAAGATGCCAGCCAGCATAAGGGCCAGCATCACCAAGAACGGCACGAACGCTGGCACCCGGGACAGCGCGGTCACCGCCGGGGTGCTGGCCCTCTCAAGACGTGCACGTATGCCGCCGGGCTTGGGCACTCGGCCAGAGTTGGCGGCGGAGGACTGGGAAGAAGCAGGCACGATGGCAGCCTAATCTGAACTGCGCTTTAGGATGGCGCGCATGGCAGCCCCCACCACCGTCGAAAGCGTAGTCAGCCTCTGCAAGCGCAGGGGTTTTGTCTTCCCCTGTGGCGAGATCTACGGCGGCACGCGGTCCGCGTGGGACTACGGCCCTCTCGGTGTGGCACTCAAGGACAACATCAAGCGCCAGTGGTGGCGCGCGATGGTGCAGACCCGTGACGACGTCGTGGGTCTCGACTCTTCGGTCATCTTGCCGCGCCAAACCTGGGTCGCATCCGGTCACGTCGGCGAGTTCTCGGACCCGTTGACCGAGTGCCTGAGCTGTCACAAGCGTTTCCGCCTCGACCACATGCAAGAGGCGATCGCGGAAAAGGCGGCCAAGAAGGGCAAGGAAATCGACCCGGACGCCGTCGATATTGCCGATCTGAACTGCCCCAATTGCGGCACCAAGGGGGAGTGGACCGCCCCACGCGAGTTCAACATGATGCTCAAGACGTACCTCGGCGTGCTCGAGGACGAGTCTGGCCTGCACTATCTGCGGCCCGAAACCGCACAGGGCATCTTCATCAACTTCGCCAACGTGCTGACTGCGACGCGAAAGAAGCCGCCGTTTGGCATCGCCCAGACCGGCAAGAGCTTCCGCAACGAGATCACCCCTGGCAACTTCATCTTCCGCACGCGCGAATTCGAGCAGATGGAGATGGAGTTCTTCGTCGAGCCCGCCAGCGCGGGAGAGTGGCACGAATATTGGATCAAAGAGCGCATGGAGTGGTATGTCGGACTCGGCGTCGACCCCGAGAACCTGCGGATCTACGAGCACCCGGCTGAGAAGCTGTCGCACTACTCCGACCGCACAGTCGACATCGAATACCGCTTCACGTTCGCCGGCACCGAATGGGGCGAGCTCGAGGGCATCGCCAACCGCACCGACTTCGACCTCAAGACCCACTCGTCGCACTCGGGCACGGATCTCACGTACTTCGACCAGGCCTCGGGCGAGCGGTACACGCCCTACGTCATTGAGCCCGCTGCAGGGCTGTCGCGCTCGCTGATGACCTTCCTGGTCGACGCCTACACCGAGGATGAAGCCCCCAACGCCAAGGGTGGGGTCGACAAGCGCGTTGTGCTCAAACTCGACCCACGCCTTGCTCCGATCAAGGTTGCGGTGTTGCCGCTGAGCCGCAACGCCGACCTCTCGCCGGCTGCCAAGAGTCTTGCTCAGGAGTTGCGCCAGCACTGGATGGTCGACTTCGACGACTCGGGGGCTATCGGTCGTCGCTACCGCCGCCAAGACGAGATTGGCACGCCATTTTGCGTGACCGTCGACTTCGACACGCTGGACGATCAGGCAGTGACGATCCGCGAGCGCGACTCGATGGCTCAAGAGAGG